>NZ_JBSHAQ010000027.1:0-143299 GCF_053611585.1 Streptomyces sp. NPDC054794
TCACCCTCATCCGGGCGGCGCGCACCCACACCACATCATGGGCCCCAAATTCCCGCGTGCTCACCGGGGCGCCAGCATGGCCCCACCCCGCGCCGACGCCCCTGCCGGGGCGCCGTGCTTCGCCCGCCGCCACCCCTCGTGCGGGTAAGCCGCGCGCTTCGCGTACCCGCACACCCTCTCTTCGCACCGCCCACCGCACATTGCCCCGGAGGAGAAAAAGCATGAGCCGCAGCGACGTCCTGGTAGACGCCGACTGGGTCGAGGACCGCATCGATGACCCGAAGGTGGTCATCGTCGAGGTCGACGAGGACACGTCCGCGTACGACAAGAACCACATCAAGAACGCTGTACGGATCGACTGGAAGCAGGACCTCCAGGACCCCGTCCGCCGTGACTTCGTCGACCAGGAGGGCTTCGAGAAGCTCCTCTCCGCGAAGGGCATCGCCAACGACGACACCGTCGTCCTCTACGGTGGCAACAACAACTGGTTCGCCTCCTACGCGTACTGGTACTTCAAGCTCTACGGGCACGAGAGCGTCAAGCTCCTCGACGGCGGCCGCAAGAAGTGGGAGCTCGACTCCCGCAACCTGGTCGACGGCGCGCAGGTGCCAGAGCGGCCTTCGACCGCCTACAAGGCGAAGGCCCAGGACACCTCGATCCGCGCCTTCCGCGACGACGCCGTCGCCGCGATCGGCAACCAGAACCTGGTGGACGTGCGCTCCCCCGCCGAGTTCAGCGGCGAGCTGCTCGCCCCCGCGCACCTCCCGCAGGAGCAGTCGCAGCGCCCGGGCCACATCCCGAGCGCCCGCAACATCCCATGGTCCAAGAACGCCAACGACGACGGCACCTTCAAGTCGGACGACGAGCTCAAGGAGCTCTACGCCGAGGAGCAGGTCGACCTGACGCAGGACACCATCGCCTACTGCCGCATCGGTGAGCGTTCCGCGCTCACCTGGTTCGTGCTGCACGAACTGCTCGGTGTCCATAACGTCAAGAACTACGACGGCTCGTGGACCGAGTACGGCTCCCTCGTCGGCGTGCCGATCGAGCTCGGCGCCAACAAGTAACCCCTCCCCCGACCAGAAGGACAACCCCTATGTGTGGAGCAAAGGCCGGCGGCCCCGACGCTTCGACGATCAAGCCCGGTGAGGCGACAGTCCAGGGCAGCGTGACCCGTGACGGCGAGCCCGTCACCGGCTACGTCCGCCTGCTGGACTCGACCGGCGAGTTCACCGCCGAGGTCCCGACCTCGGCGACCGGACAGTTCCGCTTCCACGCGGCCGAGGGCACGCGGACGGTGCGCGCCCTCGTCCCGGGCGCCACGGCGGACCGTACGGTCGTCGCGCAGACCGGCGACCTCACCGAGGTCGCCATCGCCGTCTGATGTCCCGACGCGCCTCTCGCACCGCTCGGCGCGGGGCGCGTCACGGGCTACGAGCCGCGGCGCCGACGTGACATCAGTCGCTCTGCAACGGGCGTCCGTCGGATTCCGATAGCTCGCAGCTCCGCTTACTGGCCGAAAGGCCGCACCCCAGGGGGTTGGACGCTTTCCTGGAACCGGGTGCGCCCCTTCGGCCGTCCCGGTTTCCGGTCGTACCCTGAATTGGGCTTGATCCGCAGTGACGGACATCCGAGATCAGGGTTTCTGCCCCGCAAGGATGTCCAATATGGAGAGCACGGGGAAGAAGAGGCCTCGACCTCGCCGTTCGTTCGGGCCGGAGTTCAAGGTGGTCTCGTCGCTGAGGCCGGAGGCGTGATCGCGGACGACCCCCGCCCAGTAGCGCCTGAGTACGGCAGCGGCGAAGGCTGCAGCGGTGATGTCGGCGTCTGACCCACAAGATATGCAACCGGCCGCGGAGGCCGGAGAGACGGTCGGGCCGAACCATGTCAGACCGTGACGGCCATGCCCAGAACGGTTCCGATCACCAGAGTCGGAGGCCGCCGAGTGCGGGGCATACCAGCAGAGCCCACGCGTCCGTCGCGCCTCCCTCCGATACTCCAGCCGTAGATCGTGATCCTTACGTCTGGGATGCCGCTTTTTGCCGGTGATGCCTGGCTTGTGCTCATACCTGGCGTCGGCGTCGTCAGGCGGACCAGCGGAGCCGGTGGGCCGGACTGTGAACGGGGCAACGGCGACACTGATGAGCAGGCGCAGGATCTCGTTGCAAGTCAACGGGATCAGGTCGATCGGTGCGGAGTGGTGGGCGTGTTCGTCGGCGCGGAGACGCCGCATCTGGAGGATTGGCATCCTCCCCTTCTTAAAAGAGGGGGATTCCAACCCAGGTGGGTTGAGGTTCACGGACGTTCGACCGCTGTGTGGGCGGTGTCGTCCCTCCGGCACCGGCTGTTCGCCGGGGGCGGGGATCCCGCCCCGTCCTGCCGCGACGTTGATGGCTGCGTTCTCGTCTGCGTTGCAGGTGAAGCCGCAGGAGGAGCAGACGAACTCGGCTTGGCTCTTGCGCGAGTTCTTGTCGATCCACCCGCAGGCACTGCATCGCAGGGAGGTGTACGGGGCCGGAACGTCCTGGACTCGGCCGGGGGCCTTGTGTTCGGCACGCTGCCGGAGCAGGCCCCAGCCCTGGGCGAGGATCACCCGGTTCAGGCCCGCCTTCTGGCGGACCTTCGCGCCCTGCTCGGCGAGGTGCCCTTCACGGTCCGGGTCATGTTCTTGATGTTCAGCTTCTCGAAGCGGATCACGTCGTACGACCGCGCGAGGATGGTGCTGGTCTTCTCGCACCAGTCCTTACGCCGGTTGGCCTCTCGGGCCTTGAGCTTCGCGACCTTCGCGTACTCGGCGATTTTCAGGTCGCTGCCCTTGGGAGCGCGTGCCGCGCGCCGTTGGTGCTTGCGGATGCGGGCGTGCTCGCGGGTAGTGAGCTGCGGGTAGTTCAGACGCCGGCCGTCCGAGAGGGCCGCGGTGATCGTGACGCCACGGTCGATGCCGATGACCTCGCCCGTGCCCGGTGCCGTGATCGGGTCGGGGATGACGGCGAACGCGATGTGCCACTGGTCGTTGCGCCACGTGACGCGGAACGTCTTCGCGGCGGGCAGGCCGGGGCGGGTGTTACGGAAGCGGACCCAGCCGCAGCCGGGCACCTTCACCTGCGCCCACCGGCGGTTCAGCTTCTGCACCACCACCGACCGGCCCATGACCTGCCGCCCCTTGGCATTCAGCTGCGTGGTGCCATCCGCGTCGTACTCGGGCATACGGTCGGTCCCGATGACCCGGAACCCCTCATGCTTGTACTTCTTGCGCCAGGTCGGCTCACCGAACCCGGACATGAACCGGGCCTGTTTGGCCTTGGCAAAGTCCTTCAGCGCCTGCTGCTGAACGTCCGCGTTCCCCCCGCCCAGCCACTCGTTGTCGCGCCTGGCACCGGTCAGTTGCTGGCACTGCTCCGCAAAGGACGGGGCCCCGTATTGCTTGCCGTCCGGCCGGTAACGCGCCTTGTACCTCCTCCAGTGAGAGTGCTGCTCGACCGCCAGGTTCCACACGAACCGGGCATGCGCGCAGTGCTCCAGCATCTGCTGCTCCTGGGCAGGCGTCGGACACAAACGGAATCGAGACTACGAGCATCAACACCCCGAACCCTACAAGCCACCACTGACAACAGCAGGTCAGGACAAATGCGCAGCGGACTCCGCCGCTGCGCGGCTCCGCGCCAAGGATGCATTCCCCACCCGCCTAAAGGCGGGTGCCCCCTGCAAGAGACCCGGTGGATCGCTCGCGTTCACTGACGCGGCCGACGGCCGGTGCTCCCCAACAGCCTGGCCTGCTCACTCTTCAACTGTGTGAACCGAGCGCGGGTGTATTCCCGCAATCCGCGCCCGGGGAACGGCACGACCGACAGATGCTCCGTGAAGTCGCTCTGCGCCCAGCGCGCGGCGGTGATCTCATAGCCGGAGACATGCGCGCAGAGTTGCAGCAGCACCTCGGGCATCTCCTCCTCGATGAGCAGGTCCGCCCTGGTGACCACCACGTCCCGCATCGCCCGGATGTTGGGGATGAACACGCTCGTGGCCCATGTGCGCCACTGGGCGAGCTCCTCCTCGGTCGGCGGTATGTCGTGGTCGAACGGGTCCCGGCCGTCCTCGCGGGCGTACATCGCCGAGAAGGTGTCGTAGACCCGGCTGTTGGACTCCATCAGCGCGAACAGAGGGCCGTAGAAGTCGTTCAACTGCGCGTTGACCCGGTCCAGTCGGGCCTGCCGTTGAGTGAGACGCAGGCCGTTGACATACGTCGCCAGGTAGCCGAGGAAGGCCAGCCCGACAGTGAAGATCGTGGTGAGCATGGGAGGTGATAGTAAGGCGCTTTCCGGCGTGGATCTCCCAGTACTCCGGCCATAGATCGTGATCTTGCGGGTGGGGGTCGGCTGAGAGATGGGTATAGCCACCGCTGATCATCGGTGTGTGAGGACTGAAGATCATGCGGTGGCCGCAGGGCACAGCGTAGACCCTGCCCGTTGGCAGGAGGCGTTCGAGGGCCTGATGGCCCGGATAGCGGGCCGGTTCACGCGGGTTGAACCCCTGCGCCGGGTACGGAACTTGGTGCTGGGGCTGCTGTCGGACCTGCCACGCAAGAACTGCTGGAGCATGGCCGAGTGGGCCGGGGAGGCCACTCCGGACGTAATGCAGCACCTGCTCGGCCAGGCCAAGTGGGATGCCAACACCGTCCGCGACGACGTGCGGGAGTACGTACTGGAGCACCTGCGCGACGAGGATGCGGTCCTGGTGGTCGACGAGACCGGGGACGTGAAGAGGGGCGCGCACACCGTCGGGGTCCAGCGCCAGTACACCGGCACCGCCGGCAGAATCGAAAACTCTCAGGTCACCGTCCACCTCGTCTACGCAGGCCACCGCGGACATGCGGCGGTGGACCGGGAACTGTGTATCCCGCGCTCGTGGACGTGCGGCCCGGACCGCTGCCGGGCCGCGGGCCTGGGCGAGGACACCGCCTTCGAGACCAAGCCGGAGCTGGCCGCCTGGATGATCGGCCGGTTCGTTGATGCCGGGCAGCGCGTGGACTGGGTTGCGGGAGACGAGGTCTACGGAGGCAACCCGAAGCTGCGGTCCGCGCTGGAAGAGCACGGGGTCGGATATGTGCTCGCCGTCTCCTGCTCGCCTGAAGTCACCACCGGTGCGGGGAAGTTCCGCGCGGATGCCCTGGCCGCGAAGGTGCCGAAGCGGGCCTGGCAGAAGCTGTCGGCGGGGCGGAGCCAAGGGGTACCGCTTCTACGACTGGGCCGTCGCCGACCTGGCCGAACCCCGGCGACTCGCCGACTGTGGCGGCGCCCGCCCCGAAGAGTCGGGAGCAGGAGCCGCCACGTTCGGCGCCGGCATTTCAGCCGAGGAAGCGAAGGGACCTCACCGTGCCGAATCTGATGGCAGATAGATCCTGGACATTCCCATTGTCGACCTGCGCCTTGCCAGTGCAGTCGGCTCCGTCCCAGATCTTGACGGCGCCGGCTGCCTGGAGCGAGCCGGAGAAGCGGACGTTCTTGCAGCCGGGACCCGCCACCCCTTGGGAGGGGTCGGCGAAGTTCGGACCTTGGAAGAAGGTGGCGCTGCTCGCGGGCGAGGCGCTGGCACCGCCGCTGCCACCAGCACCGGCTCCGGACTGACCGCCGCCAGTCCTCTCGCCGTCCGGCTTGACGCCGAACCAGGTGCCGCCTGCGCCCTGGCCGTTGGCGTCCCCAGCCTTCGTGTCCTTGTTGAAGAGGTAAACGGGCCAGCCGCCGATGGTGACCTGGAAGGCGCCGTCACGCTGGACAAAGCCAATCGACGACCTGTCGATCCCGTCGAGGAACACCTTCCCGCCACGCGCGACCAGATACGGCGGCCAGATGGTTGCGCACTGCCCACTGCAGTTGGACTTCGACGGGTCTGCGGTGTCCTTGTCGAACCGGTACAGCGTGAAGTCGGCACCATTTACTACGACCGGATCCAGTTGTCCGGCGCGTCCGGCCGACAACTGTACCCACTTGCGGGCGACCGGCTTCTTCGCCGCCACAGCGGGTGCCGCGTCGGGCGCCAAGTCACCGGTCTGCGCAGGCGCATTGTTCTGCTGTGCTGTGCCGTTCTGGAAGGACAGCTCGCCGGCCCCGGATGCGGATGACGATGCGGATGAGCCCGCGTCCTTGGTGTCATTTCCGCCACAGGCGGACAGCAGAAGAACGCCCACCGCCGCGAAAGAGGCGAGCGTTGCGGCTCGTGTACGGAACATCGAGAAATACCCCCGAATGCTGCTGGTCTTTCCGAGGCGTACCGACTCGGCGTAGTCGACGCTCAACCAGCAACACGTGTCCGGACGAGCGGCGGGAGCAGGTCGCTCACCATGTCGATCGGGCCGTCGGCCGCCGCGGACATCGCCCCGCGGTCGCCGTCCTCGTCCCCGGTCAGCCGGAGCGGGGGTACCGGGGGCCGAACCGGTCGGCGAGGAGGTCCAGGGCGGCCCGGTTGCGGCCCGGGGCGATCGCGCGGCCCGCTCCCATCGCCAGCGCGACCGCCACCGCGCTGCTGCCGGAGCATGCGCTGGACAGCGTCCACAGGGCTGCGGTATTTCGCCGGCGCAGTACCGCAACGCCCCGCCCGCAGCAGTGATCGCGAGGATGGACGACTGGCCAGCGGTTCCCTTCCGTCTGTCGGCCGCCTTGGACGAATGCGCAGGTTCTCCAGACGCTTGATCATGGTCTGCCCGGTCGGCCGCCCGTAGCGTGGCAGGCAGCCGTGCGGAGGGCCACAGCGCCGTCACCGACCAGCGCACGGACCATCGAAAGGCGGAACATGCAGTACGAACAGCTCGGCGCCACAGGGGTCTTCGTCTCCCGGATCGCTTTGGGCACGATGACGTTCGGCGGGGCGGGGACACTGCCGTGGAGTGTTGTAGGCGGGCTGGACGAGAAGGCCGCGGACGAGATTGTGAGCCAGGCTCTGGATGCGGGGGTCAACCTCATCGACACCGCTGACATGTATGCGGCGGGCGAGTGCGAGGAGATCCTCGGCCGGGTGCTGGGCTCAAGGCGCCGCGACACGCTGCTCGCCACGAAGCTCTTCGCCCGCATGGGCACCGGCCCCAACGAGATGGGGCTGTCGCGGCTGTGGGTCACCCGGGCGTTGGAGGACAGCCTGCGGCGACTGCGTACCGACCACATCGACCTCTACCAGATCCACAGTTTCGATCCCCTGACTCCGGTGGAGGAGACGCTGGCCGCATTGGACGACGCCGTCCGACAGGGCAAGATCCGCTATATCGGAGCATCGAACCTGGCGGCGTGGCAGATGATGAAGTTCCTCGGCGCCTCGCACTCGCGCGGGCTGGAGCGGTTCGTGTCCCAGCAGGTGTACTACTCGCTGGCCGGACGGGACATCGAGCGCGAGATCCTGCCGATGGCCACGGACCAGAAGCTCGCCACGCTGGTGTGGAGCCCGCTCGCCGGCGGGTTCCTGTCCGGCAAGTTCGACCGCAACGGAACCAGTGATGACACCGCCCGCCGGGCCCTCGCCGACTACCCGCCCGTGGACCGGGAACGCGGCTGGGACATCGTGGATGTACTGCGCATCGTGGCTGCGCGCCACGGTGTGAGTGTGGCCCGCGTCGCCATCGCCTGGGTGCTCGCCCAGCCTTGGATCACGAGCGTGATCGTCGGCGCCAAGCGCCCCGACCAGCTCACCGAAAACCTGGCCGCCATCGACCTCGTACTCACCGACGAGGACCTGACAGACCTGGACGCGGCCAGCGCACTCCCGGCCTCCTACCCCGACTGGGGCCAGGGCGCGCCTGCCGACCGCCTGCCGCTGCACGCCTGACCCCGCGCCCGAACGCAAAGGGCGGGCCATCGCCACCGTCATGGGCGGTCTCACCGTCGCCACAGCCATTGGCGTCCCCATCGGTTCCTTCATCGGCGGCACTATGAACTGGCGCGCCACGATGTGGCTGGTCGCCGCACTCGGTGCCATCGCTCTGGTCGGCGTGACTCGCGTCATCCCCCACATCCACATGCCCATTCCGACCAAGCTGCGTGATCGACTCGCCCCGCTGGGCGATCGACGCGTGATAGCTGCATTGGCCTTGGTCATGCTCGCCTTCAGCAGCTTCTACGCCCTCTACACCTACCTGGGGCCGGTGCTGAACCCGGCCACTGGCGGCAAGGCCACCAAGGTCTCTGTCCTCCTGTGCGCGTACGGCACGATGGCCGTTGTCGGCAATACGATCGGCGGCAAACTCGCCGATACCCGCGACCCGAGAAGGGTCCGCTTCACCCTCTGGCTTGCTTCGCCGCTGTCCTGGCCATCGTTCCTCCTGGGCGTCATTGGTTCATCGGGGCCCTGGTGTGGGTTGTGCTCCTCGGCGTGCCCAGTGTGCTCCAGTACGTCTCACATCTGAAACTCCTCGTGGAGCTCGTCCCACAAGCCACTCCTTTGCTGTTGGGCCTGAACGCCTCCGCTCAGTACCTCGGGATGGGCATAGCCGGCGCGGTCGGCGGAGCGGCCTTGGGGGCGTGGGGCCCGTCCAGCCTCGGCTGGATCAGCACCACGATCATGCTCGCCGCGGTCGTCCTCGCTCTCACGGCACTGCGTCACGCACCATGTCCTGGCTGTCCGGCTACCACCGACTCAGTCCCCGCTACGAGCGGGGGGACGTCGCCCTGAGTGGTGGACACGCTGATATCGGGCAGTACTGACGACGGTCTGGAGCTGCATGCAGGCGTGCACCTGCTCCATGGCGGGCTGCACGGCCTGCCTCATCTGGTCCACGCGTGATCCAACGGCAGCACAACGAGAGCCTTGGCAAGGTTGGCGTCGAAGTGCGGTACGACGGAATCGAGTTCGAGCCAGATCGTCCCCAGCTGCCCTGGGCGTGTCCCCTACCGAAAGTGCAGCGGGGTTGCTCTTTTGACGGGCCGGCGCGACAACGCGCGAATGCGGTGGTGCCGACGGGAGCTGTGTTGAAAGGAACCGGCCGCTGCCGGACAGGACAGGTTGTGGAATCCATGATGGAACAGGAGACGCGCCGGCTTCGGCAGGCGCGCTTCAAAGGACTGGCGCATGTGGTGGCGGAACCGCTGCACCGGTATCTGCTGCGACGGACGAACCCCGACATGGTCGAGGACATCTTGTCGGAGACGATGCTGGTGCTGTGGCGCCGCATCGACGAGGTGCCCGGGCTCGGAACCGGTCCCACGCCCGATCCCGATGGCGTGCTGCCGTGGTGCTACGGAGTGGCACGGGGCTGCTTGGCCAATGCCCGCCGCGCTGACGGACGCAGGCTCCGCCTCGTGGAGCGGCTGATCCGGACACAGCAGCACCCTGCGGCAATGGCCGCCGATCACAGTGACCTGCATGCCGCCCTCGATGGCCTTGAGGAACTGGACCGCGAGATGGTGCGACTGTGGGCATGGGAGGGCCTGGCGCCGCGTCGGATCGCAGAAGTGACCGGGCTCCCCTCCAACGCGGTGAGCATCCGGCTCCACCGGGCGAAGAGGAAACTCGCCGCACAGATACAGCTGATGCGAAAGAACGCCGACCGGCCCGGACACAAGTCAGATGAAGGAAGGAGCAGTCAGTGAATGACGACGAGCTGTTGGCCCGGCTGAGGGCCGCCGACCCGGCACTGACCCCAAGTGCTCCGCTACCCGACATCAACCGTCTTGTGGAGACTGCCTTGAACACCGACATCACGCTCCAGTCAGAGAAGACCGCGGCGGGCATCACCACTCGCCCTGCGAAGGCCGTCGCCGTAAGGGGACGTCGCCGTCTCCTCACACTCGCGGCGGCTGCCGGTCTGCTCATGCTCGGAGGCGGCATCGTGGGAGGGATCATGGCGAATGGCGACAGTGGTCACTCGTCCGCGTCCGGGCCGCTGCCGCTCACCGCCGCGAGCGGCACTGCGCACGCCAAGTGCATGGAACCGACCCCCGACCGACTGCGCCAGTACCCGACGCTCTTCGAAGGAACGGTCACCTCCGTCCAGGGCCCCTCGGTCTTCTTCCGTGTCGATCACTGGTTGCGCGGTGGTGACTCGGACACGGTACGACTCAACAGCGACACCGACGAGCCGGAGAGCCTGACGTTCTCGGTCGGAGAGCACTACATCGTGGCCGCCACCAAGGACGGCACCGTCCCGCAGTGCGGCGCGAACGTGGCCTCGGACGAAACCAGGAGCAAGTTCCGGCAGACATCCGGAAAGTGATCGCACACTTGACTTCCTCCCTGGGCTGTAGCCCGGGGATTGCCCTCTACGCTCCAGCGCCTCGGAAGTGGGGCGAATCCCCCCGGTTCCGGAGGTGCGTTGGGCAATTTCCATGTCAATCCGGAGCGCGGCGGCGTGCTCGATGAGGTGCTGGGTTTGCCGCCATGGCGATGACGGTGTAGCGGCTCTCGACCTCGTCGGCCCCGCGGTGCTGGTCGCTTCGGCCAAGCCCGGAGGGCAGGGAGTCGCACCGTGCGGCTCGCGGTCGTGAACCCCGCCGCCGATCAGGTCGTAGTGCGGAACGTACCTCCGAAGTCCTACAGGAGATCCGCATGTCCAGTCACCTTCAAGTCCTCGTCGTCGGAGCCGGCATCGCCGGCCTGGCGACCGCCGCAGCGCTTCACCGCGAGGGAATGTCCGTCGACGTCATTGAACGTTCCCCTGAGAGCCGAGCCGGGGGAGCCGGACTCTTCCTGCCCGGGAACAGCGTCCGCGCACTGACCGCACTGGGGCTGGGAAAGCACCTCAGCGAGCTAGGAGCGCCCGTACCCGGCCAGCGGCTGATGGACCACCGGGGCAGGGTGCTGGCCGACATCGACATGGCCGAACTCTGGAGAGGCACCGCCGGCTGCGTCGGCATCACCCGAAGCGACCTCCATGCCGCCCTGCAGGACATCATGCCGGTACCCGTCCGCCACGGGGTCACCGTGGTCTCGCTCAGGCATTCCGACGACGGTATGTACGACGACGGCGTGCACGTGGAGTTCAGCGACGGCGGGAGTGGCCGTTACGACGTGGTCGTGGGAGCGGACGGCATACGGTCGGGCCTGCGGGAGTCGGTCGATCCGGCAGCCGGTACCCGCTACCTCGGGCAGGTGTGCTGGCGCTTCCTGATCGACGCTCCCGACATCGACCGATGGACCGTGTGGCTGGGCCCGGGAACGACCTTCCTGGCCTACCCCGTCGGCGGCGGCCGGGTGTGCTGCTACGCCGACGCGGCGACCGCCTCACCCCAGGACCCGACCACCGCCACCGGTCTTCACGGACTGTTCTCCGGCTATGACCAGCGGGTACGGGACCTGCTGGTCATAGCCGCGGCCCATGAGGCGTACTTCTCACCGGTGGAGGAGGTCAGCGGCGAGACGTGGGCGCACGGACGCGTCGTGCTGGTGGGGGACGCCGCCCACGCGAGCTCGCCCAATATGGCCCAGGGCGTTGCCATGGCCGTCGAGGACGCTCAGGTCCTGGCAGAGGTGCTGGCCACCGGGGGAGACACCGAGCACCTCCTGCAGCAGTACGTCCAGCGCAGGCTTCCGCGCACCCGGTGGGTGCAGCGCCAGACCCACCGGCGCGACCGGACCAGGTCCATGGCGCCCGCCCTTCGCAACATCGCCTTCCGCTACGGTGCCAAGGCCTTGTTCGAGCGCGGTTACGCCCCGCTGCGCGACCTGCCCTGACCGCGCAGGACAGGTAGCAATGACGTTCCCTGTCGACCCGGAGGGTGGCCGACTGCTTCGCCGACGACGCCGCGCACTCTTCGGCCGTCGGACCCGGCGCAGGAGGACCGGCCATCAGGGCGGCCACGTCCACGGCCCCCCGCCGCCCCGGCGGGGGGCCGTGGACCAGCGGGAGCTGCGCCCCACGTACAGCCTGCCGTGGTCACGAAGTTGATCGCAGCCAGCCCCTCACTCTCCGTGTCGGCCGCGGTCACCGCCCTGCGGCCGCGTCGGCGCACGGCGGCACCGAGCTGCGCCACGCGCCACGGCTGCCCGACTCCGGCGGCAGTCCGTCAGGCCAGGCTCGACGGGACGATCCCGTAACGGCGCATCTTGCGGTACATCGTGGCGCGGGAGATCCCGAGGTCCTGCGCGGTGCGCTGGACGTTGGAGTTGCGGTTCACCAACCCAAGCAGGATGGCGTCGCGTTCCAGCGCCTCGATGGTGGTCAGGACCCTGTGCGAGGACACCCGGCATTCCGGCGGAAGGTCCTCCGCATGGATCATCCGACCGGAAGGCCGCCGCGCCAGTCCGCGGATTACCGACTCGAGCTGCCGGACGTTCTCCGGCCAGGGGCACCGCTGCAGCATGGCCAGTGCATCCGGGGAGAACCTGCTCTCACCGGTCGGCCGGTACTTGCGCAGGAAGAACCACGCCAGGGAGTCAAGATCCCCATGGCGATGGCGCAGGGGCGGCACCTCCACCAAGGCGCCGCAGAACTGGTCGAGCTGGTCGTCAGTGCTGACCATGGATGGTTGGCTGGTCATGACGAGTTGCCCGGTAGCGGTGCCGTGCAGGTGCGCCAGCAGGCTCGTCAGCCGCTGCCGCAGCTGATCCCCCAACAAGTGGACATCCCGGAGGACAAGTACGTGGGACGGCACGGTAAGCAGCTCCCCGATGTCGTGAAGCCAGCGCTCGGTGACGGCCGGTGAATCGGACAGTGGCGGTTCCGTCATCTCCAGCCGGCGTCCGGCGCCGTGAGCCCGGTGCAGGGCCTCGACCAGCGTCCTCTTGCCCACACCCGCCTCGCCCAGCAGATGCAGCGACGTCCCGGCGACGAACGCCGCTTGGCTGTCGGCGACCGCGCGGAGCCAGTGCGGGGACGAGCCCACCAGTCGCAGGTCGGGCCGGGCGGGCGCGGCGGAAACCGCAGGTCCGGACTGGGGCCGTCCGATCAGGCGGACTCTGAAGACGGCGCCCGCATCGCTGTCCTCGCGCCGACAGCGACTGACCCTGAATTCGGCGACCCGTCCGGAGGGCAGGGCGATGCTGCGCGTCCCCTCCATCCGGGGGTTGTCGGCGAACTCGCGGGCGTGGTCGAGCAGCGCGTAGTGATCCGGTCCGGTCACGGAAGAGCTGAGCTGCTCGTTCATCATGACGACATCACGGTTGAGGGCCAGCACGGCTCCGGGGCGCACCGAGGAGCAGGCCGCCATGTAGTCCTGGAACAGGGCCCGTTCGCGTCGCGAGGTGATCGCCGCGATTTCGCCCTCGATCTGGGCCGCGACCGAGCGAGCGAAGGCCATCAGCATGCCGTCGGAGCCCTGACGGATGGTGGTGAGGTTGAAGGCTCCCAGAAGGGTGCGCCGGGTGGGATGCAGGATCGGTACCGCCGCGCAGTGGAAGTCCCGCAGCGCCTCGACGTAGTGCTCCATTCCGGCGATCATGACCGGGCGGCCGCTGGCCAGCGCGGTGCCGATCCCGTTGGTGCCCACGTAGCGCTCGGCGAACACATGGCCCGGCGCCAGATGCACGCGGTTGAGGTTCGTCGTCAGCCCCTCGTGGGAGACCTTGCGGGAGAGCACCACCCCGTCGCGGTCTGTGATCATCGTGGAGACCGGGTCGTCGGCGAGCTGCTCGTGCAGCCGCTCCAGGATCGGCAGCGCCGCCCTGGCGAGGGGGCTGTCCAGATTGGGGGTGTCCAGGTACGGAGCGTCAAGGCTGCCCGACTTCACCCTGTGTTCCATCGAGCGCTGCCACGAGGCCACGACGAGCGGCCGGGCGCTTGGATCCTTGGTGACTTCCAGGTAGAGCTCTCTGGCTGCTTTCAGTGAGCTTCCGGGTTGGTAGCGGGGCATTAACACTCCCGTACTGCGCGCGTCACATTCCCTCGGTGCAGTGATTGGACCAGCTCGAAGGCGTGGCGCCTACGGCGTGTATCACATTGAGACATCCGCGGACTGCTTCTGAGACATCGACCTGCGAGACGCGGCCTGTGTAATCGGCGCACCATTCATCCGCCGACTCGCAGGGAGCCGCCATGAAAGCCGTGCAGGTCATTGAGTACGACGAGCCGCCCGTGCTCGTGGACGTGCCGGACCCGCAGATCACCGGTCCGCTGGATGTGATCGTGAAGATCGGGGGCGCCGGAGTGTGCCGGACCGATCTGCACATCCTCGAAGGACAGTGGAAGGACAAGAGCGGGGTCACCCTCCCCTACACGATCGGTCACGAGAACGCCGGCTGGGTTGCGGAGGTCGGCCAGTCCGTCACCCACGTGGAGGTCGGTGACCCGGTCATCCTGCATCCGCTGGTGACCTGCGGTCTGTGCCGCGCCTGCCGGGCCGGCGACGACGTGCACTGCATGAACTCGGCCTTCCCCGGCATCGACACCAACGGGGGCTACGCGGAGTACTTGAAGACCAGCGCCCGCTCGGTCGTGCCCCTCGCGCCGTCCCTAGAGCCGGCCTCGGTGGCGGCGCTGGCCGACGCCGGGCTCACGGCGTACCACGCCGTCGCCAAGGCGGCCCGGGTGCTGCGGCCCGGCGACAAGGCCGTGGTCCTCGGCGCCGGCGGACTCGGGCATATCGGAATTCAGGTACTGCGGGCCCTGTCACCGGTGGAGATGATCGTCATCGACCGCAGCCCGGAGGCCCTCGCGCTGGCCAAGGAACTGGGCGCCGACCACACCCTCGTCGCGGACGGAAGCGAAGCCGACTGCGTACGCGACTTCACCGCAGGGCACGGGGCGGAGGCCGTCCTGGACTTCGTCGGTGAAGGGGGCGCCGTCGAGACGGGCGTGGCCTGCCTGCGCCGCAACGGCAACTACTACGTCATCGGCTACGGCGGCCACCTGAACGTTCCGACGATCGACGTCATCTCCACGGAGATCAACTTCATCGGCAACCTCGTGGGGTCCTACAACGACCTCTCCGAGCTGATGGTCCTCGCAGCCCAGGGCAAGGTCACGCTGCACACCCAGCGCTACCCCCTCGCCTCCTTCCAGCAGGCCCTCGACGACCTGGACGCCGGAGCCGTACGCGGCCGAGCGATCTTGATCCCCTGACATCGCAGGAGAAGCCCCATGCACAGCAGACCGTACACAGCCCTGGTCGCCGTCGCCGCCGTCGCGGCCCTGACCGCCACCGCGTGCACCGCCCAGAACCTGGCACAGGAGAAGCCCAAGGAAAAGGCCGGGCTCTTCAAGCCCGGCTCGGGGATCAGCTACCAGAAGTACGGCAAGGACTACCCGGCCACGAAGGTCAAGGACGTTCCCGGACCCTGCAGCTACGACGAGATCAGCCGCAAGGACTACTCCGGCCAGACACTGAAGATCATCAGTCACGCAGTTCCTGTCATCGGCGAGCCGACCCAACTGCACGCCAAGCAGTTCGAGGACATCACCGGCGGGAAGGTCGAGGTGGTCAACGTCCCCTTCGGCGAGCTGCACCAGAAGATCCTGACGCCTCTTCAGGCGGGCCAGCCGGCGTACGACGTCATGTTCTACCCGTCTCTGTGGATCGGCGACATGGCCCCGTACCTGCAACCGGTGCCGCAGGAGTACCTCGATACCCCCGGCATGAAGGACGTCACCAAGGCATATATGGACGTGGCGACGTGGAACGGGAAGGTCGTGCAGTACCCGGTGGACGGCGACCGGCATTACCTCAAGGTCCGCACCGATGTGCTGAAGGACCCGCAGTGGAAGGCGGCGTACAAGCAGGCCACGGGCAAGGAGCTGGAAGTCCCCAAGACCTGGGACGAGTACCAGAAGGTAGCCGGGTTCTTCAGCGGCAAGGACTTCGACGGCGACGGCAAGCGCAACTACGGCAGCGCCGAGGTGACCAAGCGCGACGACCTGACGTTCTCCGCGTTCATCAGCCGGGCGGCGCCTTACGTGAAGAACCCGGCCGTCAAGGGCGGTGTCTTCTTCGACGTCAAGACGATGAAGCCGCTGATCAACACGCCCGGCTTCGTCCGTGCCCTGGAGGACATGGTGAAGGCCAAGTCCACCTGGGCACCCGGCGGCGCCAACTTCGGTCTGGGAGACGAGATCTTCTCCTTCGGAGGCGGGCAGACGCTGATGTCGTACTCGTGGGACGACGCCTTCATCCAGGCCCAGCAGCCGGACAGCAAGATCCGTAACAAGGTCCAGGCGGCACCGCTGCCGGGTTCCTCGGAGGTCTACAACCGCACCACGAAGTCGTGGGACAAGAAGGCGAACCAGGCGCCCTACTTCACCTGGGGATGGACCTCGGCGGTGGCCAAGGCCTCACGCCACCAGCAGATGGCCTTCGACTACCTGTGCTTCTTCAGCAACGAGGCCAACACCGCGCTCGACCTGACCATCGGCCGATTCGGGGTCAACCCGTACCGCTACTCCCACTTCGACCCGGCGTTCTGGGAGAAGCAGGGCTGGACAAAGGACGTCGCCGAGTCGTACGTACTGACGCTCTCCGGCATGGAGAAGAGCCGCAACCGCGTCTTCGACCTGCGCGTTCCCGGTGTCAACCAGTACATGTCCGCCCTGGCCAACGGCATCGCGTCGGCCGTGGCCGGCCAGGAGTCACCGCAGCAGGCGCTGGACGGCGTGGCCCGGGAATGGTCCAAGATCACCGGCCAGATCGGCAAGGACAAGGTCCAGAGCGCCTATCGCCATGTGGTCGCGCTCGAGGACAACTCCTGATCCGACCGCAGGACGCCCCGGGTGGCGGGACCGGACCGGCCGGCCACCCGGGGGCGTCCGCCCCTTCCGCTAGGAGAACCATGGACGGCCTGCGCCGGCACAAGAGCATGTTCCTGCTGCCGGGACTGCTCACGCTCTTTCTGATCATCATCTTCCCGCTTCTGTTCACCATCCGTGTCAGCTTCTCGGGCTGGAACGTCAGCAACCCTCATATGGACTTCATAGGAGGGGTCAACTTCACCGCAGTACTGCACGACAGCCGCTTCTGGGCCTCCATCACCCGTCTGGTCCTGCTGGCGGGCGGCACGGTCCTGATCCAGTACGTCATCGGGTTCGGCATGGCCCTGCTCGTCTGGCGCGAGGTACGCGGCCGCAGATTCTGGCGCGTGCTGTTCCTCGTCCCCATGATGACCACGCCCGTGGTGATGGCCGCCATCTGGCAGACGATCTTCCATGAGTCGCTGGGGCCGGCGAACGATCTGCTGGGCATGCTGGGCCTGACCAGGATTCCCTGGCTCACCGAGTCGGGGCCGGCGCTGGTGGCGCTGATGACCGTCGAGGTCTGGCAGTGGACCCCCTTCATGTTCCTGCTGCTGCTGGCCGGTCTGCTGAGCCTTCCCAAGGAGCCGTTCATGGCCGCCGCGATCGACGGCGCCGGCACCTGGCGCACTTTCTGGAAGGTGACCTTCCCGCTGATGGCGCCGGTGTCGGTCGCGGCGGTCGTCATCCGGCTGATCGAGGCGTCCAAGCTCTCCGACAGCGTTTACGTACTGACCTCCGGCGGTCCGGGCTCCTCCACGGAGACCCCGGGCTACTACCTCTACATCGAGGGGCTCAGGGACCAGCAGACCGGGTACAGCGGTGCGATGTCCCTGATCTACCTGGTCCTGATGAGCGTCACGCTCACGGTCGTCGCCGCCCTGCTCACCAGGGCCCTCAAGCTCAAGGGGGACTCATGAGGTCGCGCCTTTATCCCATATTCAAATACACGGTGATCGCACTGTGGGCCTGCTTCGTCGCGGGACCGTTCTTCTGGGCGATGACGACCAGTTTCAAGAGCGCCAACGCGGTCCAGGGCGGTCCCACCTACATTCCCTGGGTGCAGTACAAGCCCACTCTCACCGGGTGGCGCAACATCTTCGGCGGAGCCGGCGGTGTCGATGTGATCCGTCCCTTCGTCAACAGCGCGATCGTCACCATCGCCGCGTCCGCCATCAGCCTGGCCCTGGGGTCTCTGGCCGCCTACGCACTGTCCCGCTACCGGTTCAGGCTGGGCTTCATCAAAAACAGCGACATCGTCTTCTTCTTCGTCTCCCAACGGATCATGCCGCCCGTCGTCCTGGTGATCCCCTTCTTCTACCTCCTGCAGTGGGGCGGCCTCCTTGACACCATTCCCGGCCTGGTCATCGTGACGGTCGCCCTGCTGCTGCCGATCGCGGTCTGGGTGATGGTGGACTTCTTCAACGGCATCCCGCGGGAGATCGACGAGATGGCGATGCTGGACGGCTGCGGCCCGTTCCAGACCTTCGTACGGGCGATCCTGCCGAACTCCCTGCCCGGCCTGACCGTGGCGGCGATGTTCTGCGCCGTGTTCGGCTGGAACGACTTCTTCTTCGCCTTCCGGCTGACCTTCACCGAGGTCCAGACCCTGCCTCAGGCGGTCGTCGCCCTCAACTCCTCCATTCCGCCGTGGTGGACGCTGTCCGCCGCCGCGCTCTTCGGCGTGACACCGCTGGTCGTGCTCGCCATCTGGGTGGAGCGCTATCTGTCCAAGGGGAACCTCTCGGGAGCGGTCCGATGAACCTGAGTGCCATTGATCTGTGCCTGACCGTCGACGGCGTCGACCACCTCAAGAACGTGACCGCGACCTTCCAGCCGGGACGGCTCCACACCGTCATCGGCCGGACGATGGCCGGAAAGACGACGCTGCTGCGGGTGCTCGCCGGCTTGCAGAACGTGGATTCCGGCTCCCTGACCCGGGCGGGAGCGGACTTCCTGAAGACGCCCGTGTGGCGGCGCGACACCGCCATGGTCTACCAGCAGTTCATCAACTACCCGCATCTCAATGTGTTCGACAATGTGGCCTTCCCGCTGAAGCGGGCCGGGCTGTCACGGGACGAGATCCAGCGCCGGGTCCGGAAGGGTCTGGCCAGTGTGGGGCTTGCGGGCTTCGAGAAGCGCAAGCCGTCCCAGCTCTCCGGCGGCCAGCAGCAGCGTGTCGCGATGGCCCGCGCCCTGGCACGTGGTACCGGCATCCTCCTGCTGGACGAGCCGCTGGCGAACCTGGACTACAAGTTGCGCGAACAGCTGCGCGACGAACTCAAGACCCTTTTCTCAGACCAGGGCGACACGATCGTTGTCTACACGACCACCGAACCCGCCGAGGCGATGATGCTCGGGGATGTGGTGCTGGTCATGCACGAGGGGCGGATCCTCCAGACCGGTACCCCGCAGGAGGTCTACGACCACCCGGCGAGCACCACGGTGGCGTCCATCATCAACGACCCGCCCATGAACATCTTCGCGGGCCGGGTCGAGAGCGGTCAGGTCGCGGTGGCCGGCTTCCAGGCCACACACGTCTCCGCCCATCTGGCCGATCTTCCCGACGGCGCCTACCAGTTCGGACTTCGCGCCACGGACGTCGGCCTGGCCACCAGCGGGGTCGAGGGCGAGGTCACGTTCGTGGAGATCTCCGGTTCCGAGACCTTCGTCCACGTGGTCGTCGGCGAGAGTCCCTTCGTCGTACAGATCCAGGGCATCCACGACGTGGCCCTCGGCGACCTGGTCAAACTGCGGCTCCGTCCCGACCGGCTGTTCGCCTTCGACGAGAGAGGAACGCTCGTGCGGACACCTTCATACGAACTCGCCTCAGTGGAAGGGCGTTGACATGGCGCAGTTGGACATCGTCGATGTTGGGCACGCGTACGCGCCGGGTGTCGAGGAGGAGCGGTGGGCTCTCAAACCGCTGAGGCTGAGCTTCGAGTCCGGCAAGACCTATGCGCTGGTCGGCCCCTCGGGCTGCGGCAAGACGACGCTGCTGAACATCCTTTCCGGCCTGCTCAGACCATCCCAGGGACGGGTGCTGTTCGACGGCGTGGACGTCACCGCCCTGCCCACGAAGGCCCGGAACATCGCCCAGGTCTTCCAGTTCCCGGTCATCTACAAGTCGATGACGGTCTACGAGAACCTCGCCTTCCCGCTGCAGTGCCGACGCTGGGACAGGGCGAGGATCGACGCCAAGGTCCAGCAGGTCGCCGAGGCCCTGGACCTGCACGACCGGCTGGGGCAGCCCGCCCGGGGGCTCACAGCCGACGACAAGCAGCTGATCTCACTCGGCCGCGGCCTGGTCCGTGACGACGTAGCCGCCATACTGATGGACGAACCGCTCACCGTCATCGACCCGCAGCTGAAGCACATGCTGCGGCGCAAGATCCGTGAGATCACCGACCAGTTCAGGCCCACAGTCATCTACGTGACACACGACCAGTACGAGGCGATGAGCTTCGCGCAGGAAGTGCTGGTCATGAAGGACGGCCGTGCCGTGCAACAGGGCACCCCCGAGCAGCTCTTCGAGGCGCCCTCGTCCACCTTCGTCGGCTACTTCATCGGCTCTCCGGCGATGAACTTCCTGACCGTGGACCGGGGCAACGGTCCCTTCGCGCTGGCTGGCCGGACGCTGTGCGCTGCCTGGGACGTCCCGCACAGCATGACCGAAGTCCAGGTGGGCGTCCGGCCCGAGTACGTCAAAGTCGTCACGGAACCCGGTCCCAACACCTTCCCCGGCAGACTGCGGGATGTCAGGGACCACGGCGCTCAACGCGTGATCGAGGTGGAAGTGGCCGGGCAGCTCGTGAGAGCCAAGACACCGCGGGAGGCGGCAGTTCCGGCGGGCGAAGAGATCCTGATCCATCTGCCGCGAGCCAAGGTTCTTCCGTACGCGGACGGTCAGTTGGTGTTCCAGTCCTGATCATCATTCGGGTATGCCAGCACCCTCGGGTCACCTCCCGTGGCGGGCCGACCGATCAGCGGCCCGCCACGGGGCGTGGTCAAGGCAATGCGACGGGGTGCTCGGCACGCCTTCTCTCGTCGGTCCGCGGGTCGGCGAGGGCAAGCCGAGGCCGTACGATCTTGTCACGACCGGTCCTGGTGGCGCGGTCAGAAAGCGAGCAACGCCGCGCCCGCACGCGCATCGGCTTGTTGCCTGCCCGTCGCGTAAGCAACACCTGCTGGTGCGGGTACAGGAGCGTCCCCGGCCAAGGCACACGTCACGTTTCCCTTCCGCCACGCCAGGCACGGCGGAACCCACAAACACACGTCAGTGGAGGAATCCCATGATCTTCATCACCGCCAAATTCCGGGTCCGTCCCGAGCACGCCGACCGGTGGCCCGAGATCACCGCTGACTTCACCCGGGCCACACGCGCCGAGCCCGGCTGCCTGTGGTTCGACTGGTCGCGCAATGTGGTGGACCCGACGGAGTACGTTCTGCTCGAGGCTTTCCGCGGCGAAGCGGCCGGGGTCGCGCATGTGCAGTCCGCGCACTTCAAGGCTGCGCAGCAGACATTGCCGCCCCATCTGGTCGAGACGCCGCGCATCGTGAACCTGACCGTTCCGCAGCACGACTGGTCGCTGCTGGGCGAGATGGCGGTACCCGGTCAGGAGTAGTCTCGAATTCCTCCCGGTCCCAAGGGGCCGGGATTCCCTTATAGCTCGCACAGATGGGCGTGGGGTTGTGGTCGCCGGGTGGGGCGGTCGTGCCGGCGGTGGGTGGTCCAGGAGCGGCGGGTGAGGCTACGCACGGTGATGTTGGCGTCAGCGTAGTGAAAGAAGGCGTTGATAACAGTGGTCCGGTGTTCGTAGCGGCGCGCGAGCCGGTGGAAGGGGTTCTGCCAGGCGTGCGTGCGCTCTACCTGCCAACGCTGGGTGGCCTGGATCGGGGCCTTTTCGCCCTTGTGCGCGATCCGACTTTGCAGTCCGCGTTGGTCGAGGGTGGTACGGGTCTTGCCCGAGTCGTAGCCGGCGTCCAGGTGCACGGTGATGTCGTCGGGCAGTGGGCCGAGGTCGTCCAGCAGGTCCAGGGTGATGACAAGCAGGGGCGCGTCGTGGCAGTTCACTCCGGCCAGTACGCAGCCGAGCGGGATTCCGTAACCGTCCGTCATTCCCGAGCGTTTGAGACCTTGTCTGCCGCGGTCGACCGGTGAGTGTCCGGCCGCTTCTCCGCCTCCGGGTGCCTTGGTGATCGACCCGTCGATGGCAATCCGGTCCAGGCGGATCACTCGGCTCGGTATCTACCGTCCTACCGGAAACGTGCACAGGACGACGGCCCATGCCAGCCGGTGAACGATGTCGGGAAGCCGTGCGTGGGAGAACCGCATGCACGGTGTGAAGTGGCGGGGACTGGAAACGGAGCATCAGCCACCGCGCCAGTCCCCGGCCGTACTTGCCCGGGGCGCCAGTAGTGGCTGTTCACTGAGCGGTTGGGAGTATGAGCAGGCCGCCCACGACTCGGCGAGCGGCCTGCTTCGCTCGTAGCGTTGTGCTGCCTGCCGTCAGCTCTGGTCGGCCGTGCGGCGCCTGCGTGCGATGAACACTGCGCCAGTGCCGACCACCCACGACCGCGAGACCGACACCCGCGACGACGGGAGTGCTGCTCGACGCGCCGGTCCTGATCGCGTGGCAACATACGAACTGCCTAGCGGGGTGATCGCGTTCTCACGCGGTACCTTGCGCGCCGGGGCGCTGCTTCTGGGCGTCGACGACGGCCCGTTCCAGCACGGCGGTGTACTCGAGGACCGTGCCAGGCTTGATGTCGTCGGCCTGCTTGACCTGGACAGCGCGGCTGCCGAGATAGGTGTAGGTCTTGCGGTCGAAGATCCACTCGGTGCGATCGCCGCTCTGCTGGTCGACGTGGGCCAGGGCGATGCCCTCGCGTCCCGCGGCGTCCTCGGCATGGTCCACCACCACAACCCCGGGGATCTTGGCCGCAGCCCGGTACAGCGCTGCGTTCAGCTTCGACGGTGCGAGCTGCTCCCTGAGCAGGCCGCCGACAGTGGTGAATGCCTCCTGGTCCGGGGAGTTCCCCTGGCCCCTGGTCTCCTCGTAGATCTTCTTCAGCAGGGCGTCCGGGTCGGTGGGCAGCGTCTTGAGGTAGTCGTAGGAGGGGGCGTTCAAGCTGCTCTCGACGTCGCTGTCGAGGGTGACCCCGCCCTCGGGCTGGTAGCCGGGCTCGTCCAGCCAGCCCTGTTTGCCGTCGGGGGAATTCCATGCCTCACGGATATGCAGGGGCTGGACCAAGGGCTTGGACTCATCCGTGTCGGTGTGCGAGACGCAGAGGTAGGAGACCTCGCTCTTGACGTAGATGTACTGGCCCGGGCCGGGTTCGGGCGTCTTGCGGGCCGAGGCGGCGGCGGCGATGCGCTCGACGGTGGAGGCGAGCTGGGCGGTGCTGCCGGGCTCGATGCGGACGACTGGCGCTTCGACCGGGGGCGGGGTGGCCGCGGTCGTGCCGCTGCCCCCGGAACCGGTCAGCGTGATGAAGGCGAATGCGCCGGCCAGGGCGGCGGCGGTGACCGGGACACCAATCAGCAGGACACGGCGTGCCGCGCGCCGGGACGGCGCAGGGGCGGGCTCAGGGGGCTGAATCTCGTTCATCAGGTGTTCCTCGAGAAGCAGGTGACGGTCGAGCGACAGGTGCGGGTCTCCCGGCGCCGGCAGCAACCGGGCCAGCTCCGCGTGGTCCAGCGACTCCTCACGCCGAGACTTCTTGCGGATCATTCGGACCTCTCCTCGTACGACTCGTGTGACCGGGCCGCAGAAGTGCGGCCGCCCTGTACTTGTCCGTTGCGCGGTAGCGGTTCCCTGCGTTTCCTCAGTTCTTCGTCGGCCAGCTTGCTCAGCCGTCTGCGGGCGCGGGACAGGCGCGAGCGCACGGTGCCGACCGGGACGCCGAGCACGGCCGCCGCCTCCTCGTAGCTGAGCCCGGACCACACACAGAGTGTGAAGACCTCGCGCTCGCTCCGGTTCAGCTTCTCCAGCACCCGCTGGGCGGCAGCCAGCTGGTCGGCATCGGCTATGCGGCCGACGAGTTCGTCGGCGAAGTCCGGGACCGTTTCCTTGGCCGGCAGGCGCTCCAGGGCCCGCCGATGGCGGCGCGCAGCGCGGGTGGTGTTGCGCAGTACGTTCACGGCGATGCCCATCAGCCAGGGCCGCGGACTGTCGCCCTCGTCCCGCAGCTTGGCGCGCAGCCGCCACGCCTCCAAGAAGGTCAGCGAGACGATGTCCTCGGCGACGGTCCAGTCTCCGGTCACGCGCACCGCGTGCCGGTGGACCAGTCGGGCGTGGTCACGGAAGAGCTCGCGGAACGCCTCGGGATCGCCTGCCCGTATCCGGGTGTGCAATGAGTAGTCCACGTCAAGCTTTGTCCAATCGGCGGGGCAGGTTCCCGTGGCGTGCGTCACACGGTCAGGAGACATGGGGCTCCGCGACCTGCTCGCGCATTGCGTTCGCCGTTTCCGTGGGCTGAGCGACATCTCGGGCGGCAGCAAGTACTGGGCGGCACGGCAGTTGAGCACCAGGGCAGGTGGAGTTGCCAGGTTGAGTGGAGGTCCAGTCTGTCAATCCCTTCGAACTGTGGAGATCTTCTGGGCGCGCAGGTAGGCGCGTTGGGGTACCTCGGCAGTAGAAACAGGCACAAGCCCTGGTGATCATGGAGTTGCGACGCTCTGTGATCACCGGAAGACCTGTGCCTACCCTGCCATCATGGCTGACCGAAGAAGCCGCCGGACGCTCACCGGTCGACCGCGGCAACAAGGTCTCAAACGCTAGGGACTGGACGTGCGCGGCTTGGCCGCGCCGGGCGAGTGCCCACGGCCGATCAGGTCCGGTCCCGGCCGGGCCTTCTTGTCCGGCCGCGTCAGCGACCGCCGCCCGCGGCGATGGGCGCCCTGGATGCCGTGCTCGCGCATGACGCGGGCGATGCGTTAGCGGTTCACGCACCGTCCCAGGCGCCACATTTAGGCGTGGACCCGCTGAGGACGCCGGCGCGTCACCGCTCATGGCGAACCGGGCGACGGCGGCCGGGCGGGAAACATTTCATCTGATCAAGAACGGGGACGGGACCGTGAGTCTGGTGGCCTGCAACAACCTGTACGTCACGTCGAACAACGGCCAGACTCCCTTGATCACCGACCGGACGGCCAAGGGGTCCTAGGAGCGAATTATCATGCTCACCGTTCCTGACCCCGACGGGCGCCGCTCGCAGGCAAGCGCCGCCCAATGATCTTCCTGCGTCAGGGTGCCCAGATGCCCACGCCACCGCGCCCTCAGAGGGTTCCGGAGCGCAACGCGAAGGCGACCGCGTGGGTGCGGTTGCGCAGTCCGAGGCGGTTCATGATGCCGCTGATGATGTTTTTGATGGTGCGCTCGGAATAATTCAGTTTCTGGGCGATCTCCGTCGTGTCGAAGCCGTCCGCGAGGAGCCGTAGTACTTCCACCTCGCGGGCCTCCAGGCCGGACGGTGCCAGCCCCATCGGCGCCAGTACGTCGCGGTGGACAGCTCCGATGTGGTTGATCAGCCAACCCTGGACCGAAGTGGGCAGCACGCCGCATCCGTCGGCGACACCTCGTATGGCCTTGGCGATTTGGTCGAACCCGGCGTCCTGACGCCATATCACGCTGCGCAGGCCGAACTGCACTGCCCGCACCACCTGGCCTTCCGTCATGCTTCCGGTGACCAGCACGATTCCCATGCGAAGATTGACCGATCGGGCTGCTACCGCCTCCATGAGCAGCATCGTCTCCTCGACGACGTCCACCGTGAGCATCAAGACCACGTCTGCCCGCTCGTGTTCCTCCCGGGGCAGCACTGTCAGTCCCCGCTGCCTGCTCAGGCAGGAGGTGGCTCCCTCCCCGGTGACCGGGTCGCTGGCGAGGATTGCGATCGAGATCATTCTCAATCGTCCTTCCTGGGACGCATCGCCCTGGCGCAGCGGCACTTCAGGCATCGGGCCTCTGTGGTCGGAGGGCCACTAGGCCCCGCCCCCCAGCCCCATCCCAGGACCGTCTGGTCACCGCCGAGCTTTCGAGAGCTGAATCCCGTCACCGCGAACGGAGGAGGGAACCAGGGATCTTCACCGAGGCGCGAGGATTCCCTGGGACGCCAGAGCTTGGCGCAATGCTTTCAACGCGTTGCTGGTACGCGACTTCACCGTGCCGATCGGGATTCCTAACGCGGCCGCGGTGTCCTCGATACTGCGATCGAGGTAGTACCGGTGAACCAGTACCTCGCAATGGGGTGGAGCCAGCTCCGCCATCGCCTTCCTCAGCACATGCGCTGTGAGCATGCTTTCGCCGACTTCGGACGCCACCTCGGCGACCAGGTCCACGTCCGACGAACGCAGCTCGGCCGGACGCGCGCGACGGGCCCGGAAACCGTCGATGGCCAGCCGCCGCACGACGGTGAAGAGCCAGGGCCGCGCAAGTCCTTGGGTGGAGGTCAGCCGGTCCGCGTGCCGCCAGGCCCTCAGCAGCGCTTCCTGGACGAGGTCCTCGGCGCTGTGGACGTCACCCAGAGTGAGCTTCGTGGCGAAGCTCAGCAGATCGGCTTCCTCCGTCGCGCTGATCACGCTCATAAAGGCCTGACCTGGGTCCATGACGGGCTGCGCACGGCTGCTGGCGAACGAGTCGACCGCGGGCCGGTTCTCGTCTTCCTTCACAGTGAGCGAGGACGAGGTGATGTACATGGTGAATTTGATCGAGCCTTTCAGGGCAGGCCGACTGCTCGTACCGCGGCAGTTCGCGTAGGGATGGCAGCCGGGAAACGTCCCCGAGACCGCCACGGGGCGAACTGGGAACGCCTCGCATGCTTCCGGCCGCTGATGGACGCACGATCGCTTTCTGATACTCAGTCAGCCAGATCCCCCGGGCTTCCGGTTCTTGCAACGGCTGCGAGACCGGCGCCGGCGCCTCTGATCCTGTTTACCGAGACGGTCGTGGAGAGGTTCTGGCCAGGGCACAGCGGCACAATGAACCGCCTCGGACAGCGCAACCGCCCCCACGCGGTCGCCTTCGCATCGCACTCCGGAACCCTGTGATGTCCACTCGCCGGAGTGCGGGGTTTCGCAGGCCGGTGACCGACGGGATGGGCCGTTGTGGGGAACGCCGTTGCCCGTGCCCCAGGCCGCATTGCCAACAGCCTGAGCGTGCTCTTTCGGCAGCCGGTATGAGTTACACCGCTGTCTCCGCACACACGATCCGAGCAGGAGCCCGGCAGCACCTTCTTCGGCGCCTCCCCAAGCGGCATGCAATCGGCTCAGGGTGCCGTTCGGCACCGCCGCGACACGCACCCGACCCGCTTGCGCATGCCTTGGCGGTACCAGCTCGACCCCGACCCCGACCCCGAGGCGCCGGCTCCCTGCCCGGACCGCCGACCGGTAACCTCGTGCCACTGTCCGCTTCACGATCATCAGGCTGGGCAGCTCACGCACAGCGGTTCCAGGCCCTCCACCTGTTTGGTCCTGCGGGGGCAGGAATTCCAGGGCGGCGCGCCGGATGCCGAGGCCGATCCTGATCCGGGCGAAGTCCTCGTGCCCCGGCCTGCGCTCCCACAGCCGCGTACTCGACGTGACGGCCCGCAGGCCGGCCGGGTCCGGGTTGGCCCTCAGCAGAGCGGTGTGCTGTTCTTCTGCGGCCTGCCTGCCTGCCTGCGCTTCTGGTCAAGGTAGCGCAGGTATTCACGGCGTTCGGCGCGCATCCGACGGCGCCGCTCCGCGCCGGGACGGCCGATCTGGACCAGGGCCATGCTGACCATGGCGATGGCCATCATCCCGGACACCATGTACATGGTGGTTCCGCCCCGACCGACCGAGAACATCAGCACTATGGCACCGGTGCCGAGCCCCATCGGGAGTTACATCATCACGGACCGAAGTCGGCGACGGCCGGTTCACCCAGCACGGGAGGCTCGGCCAGTTCGACTTGGCCTTCCGGCATGCGGGGACCCTCGGCACGCGGTGAGCGCCTGGCTGCCAGAGTACTCAACGTGCTCTCTCCTGCTCTTTCCATTGTCCTGCGGCAATTGAGAACAGGAAGTTGGCCGGGCGCGCCAGGCCGCCCGGACCCCGATTTGCCCCATCGGACAAGGAATCCTGGCCGACTGGGCAACGCCACCTCGGCCCTGATTCCTATCGTCGTCTGATCCTGCGCGTTGACCTGGGGAAACACCGGCTTCAGTACCGTCTCAATGCCTGTCCGTCAGATATCGGCAGGCGTTCGACATCGTGTCCCATCCGATCTAGTCTCCGGTGCTGCTGAGGCTGCTTCGATCACCGAGCAACTGTCGGCAGATGCCGCATCCGGCAACCTGCGCCCCCACCCCCCGTCGGGCTGCCGGATGCGTATCCTCAATTACTCAATCCAGGGGATTTCGGGGGCCGAGGGAATCGGGGGAACGCGACGTTCCTGCGGGATGTCTCAGCCTTTCGGGGCTGACGCACTGTGCAGGCGGCAGCTTGAGAGCCAGTGCACAGCGTGCCGCTTGTCACAGATGACGTCGGCGTTGACGGCGCCGGTCGGTGTGTGCCTGCGCTGCTTCATACGAGCGGACTCGCGGTTTCTGCCGATCCACCGCCCTCTGAAGTCCCCTTTGAAGTCCCCGGTTTTCCGGAACACACAGGAGGTTCGCTTGACCACCACTGAAGCACCCCGTCCCACGCTGCTCCTGGTCCATGGCGCATGGCACGGTCCTTGGTGCTGGGAAGAGCTGGAGTCTGTCCTCGCCGTCGACGGTTGGGCGACTCGAACGGTCGGGCTGCCCAGCTCTGTGAGATCAGACGTCCCGACCACTGAACCGCTCGCCGGCATTCATACGGATACGCAGGTTGTCCGTGAAGCCCTCGAAGACATCGAGGGTCCCGTGGTGGTTGTCGGTCATTCCTACGGCGGTATCCCAGTCACGCAGGCCATCACCGACGCCTCCAACGTCTCGCATGCCGTCTACCTGGCGGCCTATCAACTGGATGTCGGCGAAAGCCTCTACGGGTTCCATGGCGCTCCAGAACCCGATCTTGCGACAGGCGTCGTCCCGCCCATGGAAGCCGCAATGTTCTACGCTGATGTGTCCGAGGAGAAGGTCGCGCGATCGGTCCGTAATCTCGTGCCGCAAAGTGTGAGGTCGTTCACCGAGCCGGTGGCGAAGGCGGGGTGGCGAACCGTTCCCTCCACCTACATCATCTGCGAGCGTGACAAGGCTCTGCCGCTCGCGGAACAGGAGAAGCTCGCCGCCCGGGCAAATGCCGTTCTCCGGCTGGAGAGCAGCCACTCACCGTTCTTCTCGATGCCCGCAAAACTTGCCGCCCTTCTCGCGTACATAGCCGATGGGAGCCGACCGGCCTTGGGGGCATGACATCAACCAGCCGTCGGCCCGTCACCGCCGTCGACCGGCAAGCCGCGGTGGAAGCGCGGATCCTGGCAGCGATCGGAGAATTGCTGATTTCCCGACGCCCGCGAGATGGCTCGCGGCGACTGCTACGGCGTATCCCGGCGCCCTGCAGGGACGTCACACCATTTTTTCGAGTCGTCTCCAGGACCTGGGAAGAGGGCCGCGGCCAGGGAGTCGGCAGCGGCTGTTCGCACCAGATCGTTTTCCCGCTGGCACTGTGGCGGGTGCCCCAATCCTGCGTGAGTTGAGCGACGAGCAGCAGTCCACGCCCGCGCTCGTCGAAAACCCGAGCGTGGCGCAGGTGGGGTGCGGTGCTGGAGCCGTCGGAGATTTCGCAGGTCAGCGCACGGTCGCGGATGAGACGCAGCTGGATCGGCGGGGCACCATACCGGATCGCGTTTGTCACCAGCTCGCTCACCACAAACTCGGTGACGAACTCCGCATCCACCAGATCCCAGTCCTCAAGTTGTTGTCCGGCCCACCTCCGGGCGTGCTCGACCATGGCGAATTCCGGGGGTACGTCCCACGTGGCGACCTGGTCCGGCGAGAAGGCGTGGGTGCGGCGAGCAACAGCGCGACGTCATCAGTGGCGTCCTGGTCGAGGAGGGCGCGGATGACGCCGCCACAGGCAGCTTCCAGCGATTCCGCGGGCCGTTTGGCGTGGCCCAGTGCCGTCAGGCCGCGGTCGATGTCCCGGTCACCGGATTCGATCAAACCGTCGCTGAAGAGGGCGAGGAGGGAATGTCGGCGGACGGTGCTCACGCAGCCACGCCTGCCATGCCGGGTAGGTGGCGATGTTGGAGCGATAGTCGTACACGAGGGAGAGCTGGGCCGCCTTGCGACCCGGCTGGCCCAGGAAGCGCTGGTCCAGCAACCATCCTTCGGGGGCGACCAGTTCTGGGTCCTTCGTACCCCCCTCGTACTGGGCGCGGGGGCGTCCAGGGTGAGTAGGCCGAGGATGCTCCCTTCGGCCCCGGGTGTTCCCGGTGTGAGTGCCGTCGGCCCGCGCGCGGCCTCCAACAGCCCCTCCTCGTACGCGTTGCCGTTCTGCACGATCAGACCGGCGACCCGCTCCGGGTGGCGCAGGGCCATACGGAAGCCGACCGGGGCAATGAAGTTGAAGACGTACATGGTGAAACGCGCCAGGCCGAGGCGCTCGACGAAGCGCTCGGTGATGCTGGCGAGTGAACGAGGGTGTGCGCGAATTCCTGGGGACCGCGGTGTGGCCGAATCCGGGGTAGTAGGGGGGGCGATGAGCCGATAGCCAGCGCCCAAGGCGTCGATGAGGCGGCGCAACTGGTGCGAGCCGGAGGGGAATCCGTGCAGGAGCAGCAGGACGGGGGCATCGGCCCGCTCGGGCAAGGACTCACGGTGGAAGACCTCCACAGCATCTCCGTATCAAGATGATGCATTAGCCTCAGCGGCAGCCCGCCTAATGTGTAAATGTTCCAACTATGCATTAGTATCAGCACAACCGCGCTCGCGGGACCCCGCCACCACAAGGCCACCATCACCCCACCGGAATGACAGCCGCCGTGGACGAACGCGAAGGTTCGCCGGACGCTCGCGCATGGCCTGCCCGGCCCGCTGCCCGTAGTGTCACGGGCAGCCGTGTCCACGGCCAAAGCCCGAACACGGGCCAGCAGAAAGCGAAGCATGCGGCACCGCCACGGCGGGCGCGCCGACGTGGAGCCCGGCCCGGAACGTCAGTGCTCTTCGCGGTTCACAGCGGCCGGGTGGCGAGGCCCCGTGCTCTGTCTGAGCAGGGGAGAGCCTGAGTGCAGGAACAACTACGGTTCACCGTTCTGGGGCCCGTCCGCGGCTGGCGCGGGCCGGACGAGGTGGACCTCGGGCCTCCGAAGCAGCGCGCGGTTCTTGCAGTGCTGCTGCTCGGCGAGGGCGCACAGGTGCCGGTCGAAGCACTGGTCGACGCCGTCTGGGGGGCCCGGTCCCCAGCGTCCGCTGTGAGTGCGCTGCGCACCTACGTCCATCGGTTGCGTCGGCTGCTCGGTTCCCTGGCGATCCTTTCCGTGGGGGACGGTTACCAGATGCGCACGTCGCCCCAGTCGCTCGATCTGGCTGCTTTCCGGGATCTCGCCGCCCGGGCCGACCGGGCGCGCCGCGAGGGCAATGTCAAGATCGCCTCCCGATACCTGGACGACGCCCTCGCCCACTGGCAGGGAACCGTGCTGGCCGGAGTTCGCGGCGAGTACGCCGAGGCGCAGCGCGAACGGCTCAGCAGGCTGCGGCTGTCCGCCTTGGAGGCGAGCCTCACGGTCCGGCTCGAACTCGGCGAGCACACGGATGCCTCGCGGGAACTGGCCGCTCTGGTGGCCGAGCACCCGCTGGACGAGCGGTTCCGGGAGATGCTGATGCTCGCCCTGTACCGGTCGGGCCGCCAGGCGGAGGCGCTCCTGACGTACAGCGAGGCCCGCTCGGTTCTCGCCGATGAACTGGGTGTCGATCCGGGACCCGACCTCCGGCACTTGTACGAGCGCATCCTGCGGGCGGACACAGGACTGATCGCCCCGGCCACGCCGGCGCATCCGGCCACGCCGGCCTCCGACCAGCCGACACCGGCACAGCTCCCCGCCGGTCCGCCGGCCTTCGTCGGGCGGGCGGCGCCACTCGCCGAGGCCGACTCGGTGCTCCCCGGCAACGGCGAGATGCCCATGACCGTCACCCTCCGCCTCATCACCGGCATGGCTGGAGTTGGCAAGAGCACATTTGCCGCGCACTGGGCCCACCGTGTTTCCTCCCGTTTCCCGGACGGTCAGCTGTACCTCGACCTCAGGGGATTCGACCCGGCCGGGCTGCCGGTCTCTCCGGACCGGGCACTGCGTACGCTTCTCGAGTCGCTCGGGGCCAACCCACTGAGCCTGCCGCAGGACGCCGATGCGCTGGTGGCCCTTTACCGCACACGGCTCGCCGGGCGGCGGGTGCTGCTCCTGCTGGACAACGCCCGCGACGCCCGACAAGTGCGCCCGCTGCTGCCGGCGAGCCCCGGCTGCCTGGTGATCGTCACGAGCAGGAACCGGCTGTCCGGCCTCATCGCCACGGACGGAGCCCGGCCCATCCACCTCGACGTGCTCTCCGTCGCCGAGGCGCGCGACTTCCTCGTACACAGTCTGGGCGCCGACCGGGTAGCCGCCGAGCCGACGGCCGCCGACAAGATCATCGAACTCTGCGCCCGGCTGCCGCTGGCCCTGTCCATCGCGGCAGCGCGGGCGCTGACCCGCTCGGGCTTCCCTCTTGCGACTCTCGCTGACGAACTCGCCGGCGGCCACAGCACCCTAGACGCCTTCACCGACACCGACACCGCGACAGACGTACGGGGCGTCTTCTCGTGGTCGTACCACGCCCTCACCCCCGCCGCCGCACGCCTGTTCCGGCTGGTCGCCCTGCACCCGGGCCCGGAAACCTCGTTGGCCGCAGCCGCAAGCCTCGCGGGCCTCACCGTCCCGCACACCCACCAATTGCTGACCGAACTGACCCACGCCCACCTGGTGAATGAACCCACGCCCGGCCGGTACGCCGCCCACGACCTGCTGCGCACCTACGCCGCCGAACTGGCCCGTGCCGCCGACGCGCCGGAGGAGCAGCAAGCCGCCCGGGTCCGCGTCCTCGACCACTATCTGCACAGTGCCCACCGCGCAGGGCGGACGTACTCCCCCGATCGGCACGCGATCGTGCTGTCTGCCCCCTCCCGGGGCGTCCGGGCCGAGGAATTCGACCTGGAGCCGGGGCACTCCGCCCGGGCCGCAGCCTGGTTCGACGCCGAACAGGCGGTGTTGGTGGCGGCCATCAGAACCGCGGCCGCCCATGGCCTGAACACACACACCTGGCAGCTGGCCTGGGCCGTTGAACACTACCTGGACCGGAAGGGACTGTGGCACGACCTCGAGGACACACAGCACATCGCGATGGAGGCAGCACGGCGACTCGGCGACTCCTGTGCCCAGGCACATGTCCACCGGAGCCTGGCGCGGGCCGCGGCCAACCTGGGTCGGATCGAAGAGGCACGGAACCGTATGGAGCGGGCGGTGGAACTGTTCACCGCTGCCGGTGACGTCACCGATTGCGCCGAGAGCCACCGGCGGCTGAGCTGGGTGGCCGAGCGGCAGGGCGACCTTCAGACAGCGCTCTCCCACGCCCAGCGCTCTCTCGCTATACAGCGGGCTGCCGGTCACAGTGCGCGCATCGCCGCGGCCCTCAACGCCGTCGGCTGGTGCCACACCCTGCTCGGGCAGCACCAACAGGCGCTCGACCACTGCTGGGAAGCCCTGGCAGTGGGGGAACTGCACGAGCGTCCGTACCTCAAGGCGGACGTCTGGGACAGCATCGGCCTCGCCCAGCACCATCTGGGCCAGTACACCGAAGCGGTTGCCAGCTTTGAACAGGCCCTTCTCCTCTTTCGTGAAGTCGGCGTCGCCCAGGCCGAAGCGGACACGCTGAGCCGTCTCGGAGACACGCATCACGCCGCGGGCCGCGGGGCCTCGGCCCGTGAAGCGTGGACCGAGGCCCTCGCGATCCTGGAGGGGCTCGGACATGCGGACGCGCAGGCCGTCCGCGCGAAGCTCACGGGGTTCACAGAGAACCCGCCTCGTCACTGACGCGCTCGTACAGCTTCTCGCCGGCTCGCCCAGGCGCGGCCCCGCGAGCCAGGTGCTGGTGGCTGGACCGAGGGAGACCTCGCTCCCCAGCACGCGGGCGCCGTTCGGACCGCGGTCGAACCAGCCTCCGCCGGAGGAGCCTCCGGGCCGTCCACAGCCCTTCCACGACCGGGTTGGAGAAGACCGGCAAACGCGGCGAGGAGTGGCATCCGGCACCTGCAGGGACGAACAGGACCGCGGTGACGCATGAGGCAATCGATATCTGGCGTCTCGCAGGCGCCCTGTTCCTTCCTTCGACTCGTGTGGAGCCCGGGGCGGGCGGCACTGAGGGAAGTCGCCATGCCCGCCCCGGAGAACAGTGGTCAATCGGTGAAGCGGATCGACCTGATCGTGGTGCACCTGATGGCGGCGAGATTGCTCACGCCGCCCTCGACCGTGGCGGACCTGCCCTTGCGCATGCTTCCTCCCAGATCTTGACGGAGCCGTTCGCGCTCGGTGCGCCGAAGGTGCTGCCTGCGCGGCTTCAGTGAGGCCGACACCCCCTGCTACGGAGGCGAGCCACGTGGGGTTCTCTCTCGACGGCCCGTTACGTAACCGTTACATCCTCTGTGCCCCGCGCTCATCTGCCGCGAGGCCACCCACCGCCCACTGCCCACTGCCGATGGCCTTGGCCAGGAGCGTATGGCCGATCCGCTAGTTTGCTCGACATGCAATCGCCGATTGATCCGTTGTCGGATGTTCTTGCTTCGTTGAATGTCAGGGCTGGGTCGTTGTCAGGTCTGGAGGCGTGGGGCAGCTGGGCGCTGCGCTTCGGGGTTCATGAGCACATCAAGATCGGGGCCGTGCTGGCGGGTTCCTGCCGGCTGAGCGTGGATGGTGGTGAGCCGGTACGCCTTCGGACCGGTGACTGCTTCCTGCTGGCGGCGCGCGAGTGGTTCGCGCTGTGCGGGGACGTGGACGCGCCATACCGCAGCGGGGAGGAGGTCTACCGGGCTTCCTCCAGCCGCATCGTGCGGATCGGAGACAGTTGCAGCCCCGCTGATGAGGAGCGGACGCTCATCGTGGGCGGCAGCATCGACTTCCTCGACACCACGATCGCCCTGCTGCTGCAGGGCCTGCCGCCCCTGGTTGCCATCCGCGCCGACACTCCCCAGGCGAAGACGATCCAGCCGCTGCTGGGGGTGTTCCTCGAGGAGGTTCGCACCGTGGGAATGGGCACCTCCGTGATGTCGGAGCGGCTCACCGAGATCCTGTTCATCCAGGCTCTGCGGGCCGTCGTGGCGACCACGGGCACACCGCGGCAGACGGCTCTGCCGGGCTGGCTGGGTGCGCTGGCCGATCCGTTGATCGGCCGGGTGCTGCTGCTGATGCACCAGCAGGCCGGGCACCCTTGGACCGTCGCCACGCTGGCTGCGCAAGGGGGCATGTCCCGGGCGAGCTTCGCCGCCCGGTTCAAAGAACGGGTCGGGCTGCCACCGCTCGTGTATCTCCAGCGGTGGCGGATTCTGGCCGCCGGCCGGGACCTGCGCCGCGGTGACCGCACCGTCGCGTCGGTGGCCGCCGACTGGGGGTACGCCTCGGAGAGCGCGTTCAGCACCGCGTTCAAACGGGTCACCGGCAACTCCCCGGCCCAGTACCGCAACACCCCGCCCGTAGCCGTGACCGCAAGACCGGACGACTGGCCCACGACGGCCTTCCGCGTACCAGCCGCCCTGGAGGCAGACGCAAGTACCCCAGACGCCTGATCGCACATGATCCGTCCCGGAGGAACGCCCCTCTCCCGTCCGTGGGTGTTCCGCGCTGACCCCTGAGGCAGATGATCGACCCGGCACCCACCACGAGATAGTCGTGCTCGACCGCCTGTCTGTCGGGACATCGCTTTTACGCTCCTCTCCATGTTGTCGCGTGGCCGAAGCTAGATCGGCGAAGTCGCCACGGGTCGCCACCGGGCGCACGGGCGGTCGCCAGCGAGCGCACAGCTGGGACCGAGACCCACGAGGGCTGGCCGCTGCTTTCCAGTCTCTTCTGGACCGGGGCCTGATGACGGTCCCTCAGCGGCACGCGAACGACCGGCCGTTGTACTGGCCGCGCGGCAAGGTACTGGGCGGCTCCGGTTCACTCAACGGCATGATCTACGTCCGCGGGCACCGCAGCGACTACGACGCCTGGGCATACTCCGACTGCCCGGGCTGGGACTGGGACGGCGTGCTGCCGCTGTTCAAGCGATCCGAGGACCATGTCGACGGCGAAAGCGACTGGCACGGCAAAGGAGGACCGGCCGGTCAGCCGTATCAGCGAGCCGCATCCCACCTCCTCCGCGTTCATGGAGGCCGCCCTCGCGCTGGGACACCCGCTCACAGAAGACTTCAACGGCGAGCAGATGATCGGCGTCGGCTTCAACCACGCCACGATCCGCGACCACCGCCGGATGAGCGCCTGGCCCCTTGGTGTTCTTCGCGGCGTTCACGTCGGTATGGTCGCGGTGTCCGCAACCTGGGGCTTTGCACCGCCTGGCGTCCGCCGCCGCTCTCGGTCGGCACCGCCGTCGCCGTGCGAGCAGCCAGCGGGTGGGTGTGGGGGCCCAGCAGGATGCGCGGGATGCCGAGCACGACGATGTCGAAGGGCTCCCAAAAGCGCGGTTCGGACAGCCGCGTAGTCTCGTAGACGAGGAGGTCGCCCGGTCCCGGCAGGAACTGGCGACCGTCCTGCTCGACGCCCGCGCGCTCTCTGCCGTGCAGCGCGACCTTCACCAGCTTCTGATCACCGGAACGGATGAGGGACTGGGTGCGCACTACCGTGCACGGGCCTCCGGTGACCCTGGTGACCAGCACCTGGCCAGGTCTCGCACTCCGCAGCATGCCGGCCGGGCCGGTGGCGTCGGTGGTCTTGTCGGGGCGGATGCGCAGCGGGGCGAATGTGTCGGAGGCGGCCTGCTCGAACCGCTCGGACAGCTCACGGACGTTGGGGACGGTGGTCATGGGCTGCTTCCGTGGATCATGGCGCCCTGCAGCTTCGTCGGACGGAGGGGAACTGACGTATCAGCCGTCGGGCGCCGACCATGAACGATGCGCGGTAAAGAACCGCCACCATCGGCCTCGACGCGGCGGTGGACTGTGCACGGGAAAGGTCGACGACATCACAGCACACGCGTCTTGAGTCGCATGATGCATTGGTCATAGCCAGGCTTGACTAACGTGTCAATTCGTTCGTGTAGCATTAGCAGCGTGGTTGATCTCGCGCCTTTTACCGGTGAACCCCTGGCCATTGACCTGGTCAACACCCGCCCGAACACCGCCGACGGCCCGGTCGACCTGCTCACCGACGTCACCCGACTGCGATCGTGGTTGGCGCTGCAGGTCGAACGACTCCCGGAACTTGCAGTGGACGAGGCGGCCCTCACCGATGCCGACCTGGTCGCCGTGCAGACCGTGCGCAATCACATCGCTGCCGCCGTGCACGCGGCCCGGCGTGGTGAGGCTCCGCCCACCGACGCCCTGGACGGCCTCAACGCGGCGTTGCGGGCCGCACCCGCCGTTCGTGAGCTGACCCTCGACGGCACCTCATTCGCACTCGTCTCCCGCCGTCAGGGCTCCCCGGGCCTGCGTCTGGCCGCCCAGTTCGCCGAGGACGCCACAGGGCTACTGGCCGATGCGAGGATTCTCAAGGTCCGGGTCTGCGAGGCCCACGACTGCGTGATGCTGTTCCTGCCCGCACATCCGCGCCGCCGCTGGTGCTCGGCCGCCCGCTGCGGCAACCGAACTCGCGTCGCCCGCTACTACCAGCGCCACAAAGCCGACTGAAGCAGGCGGCGTCAAGGAAACCCGCCCGGATCTGCCAAGTGATCACCGTTTTTGCCGACGAGCCCAACTGCTTCTACATCGAAGAGGCAGTGATCGACGAGGACCACTGGACAGAAGGATACGTAACGGAACCCTAACAGCGCTTACTCGGCGCTGACCTGCGGCGATTCAACTCAAGGGTCGGATAACGGGCGGCGATCGGGCTCGGACTGTTGGCGGCTCGCGCTGCGGCCACGCGTTGCGGCCCGACCGTGGCCCTTGCAGGTCCACAGGCAAACTTCACCCGTTCCGGGCGCTGGTGGGGCCCGCCGGTCGCCACCCCACGACGAACGTGTTCGAGACCCTCGGCGACCGGCCGAACGCCGCCCGCCAGTACGCCACTGCGGCGGCGAGCCGACAGCTGCTGCGAGTCTGCGCAGGAGCTCGCGGGAAAGATCGACAAGTACGTGGGGTGCTGCCGGCGGAGCGAGAAGGAGGGCGGCACGAAGAAGCGGCCGATGTGGCGTGCCCGCTGGTGGGTGCCCGACGGGACGGCAATGAACCGCACGCGCCGTTGCCACTGGTCTTCCTCCGCGTCGGCCCCCGCAACCCCAACACCGTCATCGCGCCGCTGGCCGTGCTGACCCGCCTGCACTGGCAAGGCACGGCGCACGATGGCCTCCACATGCACGAGGGCAAGCTCCCCATCGTGCTCACCGGGCCGGCCCCTCGCGCAGCTGCGCGCGTGGTGGAAGGCGAGCGCGATCCTCTCCTCCGGGGTGGTCGTCGACGTCATCAACTTACTCCTGGAGTACGCCCGCGCCGTGCCGCGGCGATCCGGGCCCGGGTCGCCGCCGTGGTCGACGTCGCCCTGGCAGCCGTCAACGGCACCGCGATGGGACAGCACCCACCAATTCTCCCCACACTCAGGGCCCCCGATCCAAGCCCGTAGAACATGCTCAATCCCAGCTCATGGAACACCCGAATCTGATCCTGGCCGACCACAATGGACCGCGAAGGTCGACATCACGTTCAACCTTGAAACGTCAGCGGCCATGAGCGCATGCCCGGGCTGTCGGTTCGCCCTGTTTCTTCTGTGTGATCGCGGGCGGGGTGCTCAAGGCCGCGCGACCCCTGACGCCACGCCGGCTCCCGCGGCGGCCGCAGCGGTCGCTGCGGCCCCTGCTGCCGTCTTGTCTTGGGGCTGGGGCAGCGGGCAGATGAGACGAATGCCGACCTGAGTGCCAGTACGTCTTCATGGCGGCGGGTCGTATCGAGCGGCAATGGATCACCTCGTCCCGCTCTCCAGGTACCGTCAGGGTATGAGTCATCCGCACCCCGAGCTGAAAGCCGCCCCGCCCCTTCCCGAAGGAGGGCTGCGGGTCATCGCCCTGGGCGGCCTGGGTGAGATCGGCCGCAACATGACCGTCTTCGAGCACGCGGGCAAGTTGCTCCTCGTCGACTGCGGCGTGCTGTTCCCCGAGGAGACCCAGCCCGGCGTAGACGTGATCCTGCCGGACTTCACCTCGATCCGGGACCGGCTGGACGACATCGTGGCCGTGGTACTCACCCACGGCCACGAGGACCACATCGGCGGCGTGCCGTACCTGCTGCGCGAGCGGTCCGACATTCCCGTCGTCGGCTCCAAGCTGACGCTGGCGTTCCTGGAGGCCAAGCTCAAGGAACACGGCATCCGGCCGCGCACGGTGCGGGTGCGGGAGGGCGACCGGCGTGGCTTCGGGCCCTTCGACTGCGAGTTCGTGGCGGTCAACCACTCCATCCCCGACAGCCTCGCAGTCGCGATCCGTACCCGGGCCGGGATGGTGCTGCACACCGGCGACTTCAAGATGGACCAGTTCCCTCTCGACGACCGCATCACCGATCTGCGCGCCTTCGCCCGCCTCGGCGAGGAGGGCGTGGACCTGTTCCTCACCGACTCCACCAACGCCGAAGTCCCCGGCTTCACCACCTCCGAGCGTGAGCTGAACCCGGCGATCGAGCAGGTGATGCGCACCGCGCCGCGCCGGGTCATCGTCTCCAGCTTCGCCAGCCACGTGCACCGCATCCAGCAGGTCCTGGACGCCGCCCACCAGCACGGCCGCAAGGTCGCCTTCGTCGGCCGGTCGATGGTCCGCAATATGGGCATCGCCCGTGACCTGGGCTATCTGAAGGTCCCCTCCGGTCTGGTCGTGAGCACGAAGGAGTTGGAGAAGCTCCCGGACCACAGGATCACTCTGGTGTGCACCGGCTCGCAGGGCGAACCGATGGCCGCGCTGTCACGGATGGCCAACCGCGACCACATGATCCGCATCGGTAAGGGCGACACCGTCCTGCTCGCCAGCTCCCTCATCCCCGGCAACGAGAACGCCATTTACCGGGTGATCAACGGACTCACACGGTGGGGCGCCCACGTGGTTCACAAGGGCAACGCCAAGGTGCACGTCTCCGGGCATGCCAGCGCCGGCGAACTCGTCTACTGCTACAACATCGTCAAGCCCCGCAACGTCATGCCCGTGCACGGCGAATGGCGCCACCTGCGGGCCAACGCCGACCTCGCCATCCGTACCGGTGTCGACCCCGAGCGGGTCGTCATCGCCGAGGACGGCGTCGTCGTCGACCTGGTCGACGGGCGCGCATCCATCACCGGCAAGGTCCCCGCCGGCAACGTCTACGTGGACGGCATGGAAGTCGGCGGCGCCACCGAAGCGTCCCTCAAGGACCGCCTCACCCTCGCCGCCGAAGGCGTGGTCACGGTGGTGGCAATCGTCGACGCAGACACCGGCGCCCTCGCCGAGGCCCCCGACTTCCTGGCCCGCGGCTTCGTCCACGACGACACCACCTTCGAGCCGGTCATCCCCGTCATCGAGAAGACCCTGGCCACCGCGGCCGAGGAAGGCGTCGGGGACGCGCGCCAACTCGAACAACTCGTCGCCCGCGCCGTGGCGAACTGGGCGTTTCGCACCCACCGCCGCAAGCCCCTCATCATCCCCGTCATCATCGATGCCTGAGCCACAGCCCGGCAGCACAGTCCCCGGTTCCGGTCGCGGCCCCGCCGGCATCGAGGTCGGGCACCGGGAGTCAGCAGCCACCCCAGCAGGCCAGGGTGGCAACGCACTCCACATGATGAGTCATCGGAAAGATGTCATACGAAAGGGACTGTGACATCGTCGCAGGTCAGAGCAAGATCGGGGCTACCGAGAGCCGCCGCCGGATCGCCTGGAGCGTCATACGAGCGTCACGGCCAGGAGGAGAGTGCGCCTCTGCTGAGCAAGACCAGCGATGTCTTCCAACAGCACATCCGCCACCGGGGACAGTCCGATGTCGTCATGTGCCACGGGTGCGTTGATGCCTTGTCCGGAATGCATGTGACGATGCGAGCACACGCCCCGGCCATCGTCAGCCGGTCTCACGCCAACCACCGGGTCGGCAGGCACTCGTGGGCGTGGTGTCAGCGCCGAGCGCGGCGAGAACACGGCGGTGCTCATCGGCCCCGGCCCGGGGCCCGTAGCGGACCCCGCGCGGCACCTGCGGCTGACCCACGCGCACTCACCGGACTCCCCTCCGGAGGCCATGGGGCCAAACCCTGCCCCGTGACCGGGACGGTGCGGGTGCCCGCCTGGCGGATCATCGCGGGCGAGCCCGAACAGCGAGGCCCGGCGGCTCGCTCAGCCGCCGGGCAGACTCCGCACCACGTACGTCACGTGCTGGAGGCTCCCCGCCCGCAGCCACTCCGCCGACCCGCCCACAGCCTCGCTCGTCAAGAGCGGACCGTGCGCGCAGTCACTCAACCATGCGGCACCGACAACCACCTCCCCCAACGAGACGCCGACCCGTCTCCGAGAATCAGGCTCTTCCGATAGACGACGAAATCACATGTGGTGGCGAGATGCGGTGCAAGTTCCGGACGGAAATCATCGATCAACCCCGTGCTGGTGACCTCATAGCCGATGCGTGTGTACCACTCGTCGAGAAGGACCTTGGACGGGTGCGACCATTCGCGGTGCACGAGCAATGCCAATTGCATTGTTTCGAGACCCCTTTGCCGAGCGTCCCGTTCGACGAACCGCATCAGCTCGCGGCCGATGCCGAGACCGCGCCGTCCAGGGGATGCGGCCAGCATGCGGACCTCGCCCACGCGTACATCGAGTTGCTGAATCCTGACTCGACCTCTCGCAGAGTGGTCCGCGTCGCCCCTTCCACCCAAAGCCCTTTCTCGGCGGCAGCGTAGACCTCGTTGATCAGTCCGGTGGCCGAGGACATGAGGCCAGGGTCTCCGGCCTGGCCTGAAGTCAGGTACGCAATGTCGAGTCGACCTTCGCCACTCATGCCGCCCCGCTCCCCATGTGTCTTCTCTGCGCATTGCACGACACAGCGAGGCAAAGCCTATCCGTCGTCACTCGCCATCCCACTGCCGGATCAATTGATCACGATTGCCCGGACATTCACCACCGGATCGCTCGCGAGGGTGTCTCGGTGAGTTATTCCGCGCGGCGGAGCATTTAATCCGCCCCTGCGGGCCTTGCTGTCGCGTCGCCCAGGGTTCTAGCCTCTGGCAACGACGCACGGCGAACGAGCGCCGAGTGCCGGGGAACCCGCATCGGAAATCGCGCTCGTAGCGTTCTTCCGAAACCGTGGCAACTGCCATGTCACCTCCGAAGGAAATGTGAGAGCGCGTGATGTCCGGAGATGGTGACCACGAGGTGGCTACGCGTGCGGAACGGGTGATCGCCGGACGGTATCTGCTGCACGACGTCGTCGGCAGCGGCGGCATGGGCACAGTCTGGCGCGCCCACGACCAACTGCTGGACCGGCCGGTCGCCGCCAAGGAACTGCACATCCTCACCAACGGCGACGAGGACCACCGCGTACGGGTACGGCGTGCCGTCCGCGAGGCTCGCGCGGTCGCCCGGGTACCGCATCCCCACGTGGTGGGAGTTCACGACCTGGTCGAGTCCGAGGACCGGCTGTGGATCGTCATGGAACTCGTCGAGGGGTCCTCACTGGCCCATCGGATCACCGAGGCCGGACCGCTCACCCCGCAGCAGACCGCCGCCGCCGGCCTGCAACTGATCGACGCGCTGGATGCCGTCCACGCGGTCGGGACCCTGCACAGGGACGTCAAGCCCGCCAACGTGCTGCTGCGCCGAGACGGCAGCGCCGTCCTCACCGACTTCGGCATCGCGGCCCTCGACGACGGCGAGTTCCTGACGACCACCGGTGAACTGATCGGCTCCGTCGAGTTCATGGCACCGGAACGCGTGACGGGAGCGGAGGTCGGGCCGGCCTCCGACCTGTGGTCGCTCGGCGCGACCCTTGCCACGGTGTGCGGAGGCCAGTCCCCGTTCCGCAGGCCGGGAGCGCCCGCGACGATGCACGCTGTGGTGTACGAGGAACCCGCCGTGTCGGAGCGACTCGGTCCGCTGCGCCCGGTCGTCGAAGCGCTGCTGCGCAAGTCCCCGGGCGAGCGCCCCTCGGCGGCCGCCGTGCGTTCCGCGCTACGGGGCGTGGTGGCGGGCGTGCCGGACGCCGGGGTGATGCCGTCGGCCACTGTACGCGAGTTCCGGCCTGCGGGCCCCCTGGCCGACGCCAACACGATCACCGGCAGCCAGAAATGGCTCGCACCTGCCGGGGAGTCCGTGCCGACGGGGCGGCACACCACGTCGTCCGAACCTCCGCAGCCGCAATGGCGGTCGCGCCGCCCTGCGAGACCGAAGCTGCTGTGGTGGGCGCTGGCCGGAACGGCCACGCTGGCTGCGGGCGCTGCGGGCGGTCTCGTCCTCACCGGGACTCTGCCGCTCAAGGAACGTCCGAAAACGGCGACGACCCGTCAGGTCGTCCAATCGACGGCCGGTTGGCAGCCGGTCACCGGAGTGTCCGTCCAGCGCGGTGACCGGATCACCGTGCAGTTCGTCTCCGGCGAATGGACCTCCAACTACCGGAAGTTGCCCGTGGCCGGGCCGGTCGGCTACGACGCGGACACCGACAGCTTGCAGGACGGGGTGAAGGCCTGCAAGGTCAAGGGCACGGCTCCGTTCGCCGCCCTGCTGGCGCGACTTGTGGGTGACCAGAACTTCCCGGTGCACGCCGTCGGGCGGAGACTGACCTTCCGGGCAACCGGGAATGCCACACTCCAACTGGGCATCAACGACACCGCCGGTGTCTGCTCCCAGGACAACAGGGGCACCCTGACCGTGCAGGTGAGCGTCACGCGTCAGCCTTGACAGGCAGCCGGCCCTGAGCAACGGCCCCGTCGTCAGCTTGCGTTGTGCTCAAGACGGCGCGCGGCCGGGCGGCCGCAGGATTCTCCTCCAGCCACAGCCTCAGTACACGGGGCAGGATGAGGTCGAGCAGGTCGGTCACGACCGCAGTACGGCGTGAGGACGACATCACCCGGTGTCAGCTCGACTGGCGGGCCTGCGGCTGTGGTCAGTCAGGCACCGCCCTGCAGGACGATGTGGATTTCGCTGACAGTCAGAGGCGGACACTGCCACGGTCCCCGCTCCTTTAATCGAGCATGCCTCGACACGTCCGTTCCGGACACTGCCGATCACCTCACTGAGCATATCCACCGGCGGAGCCCAGCACCGGGCGACACGGGCCCTCGTACGCACGCGTAGGCATCCGTACCTATGGAGCGTGGGCCGACGCGGCGGAACCGCGGTGATCGATACCGAACGCGTGGAGGGGCGCTCGGAGAGCGTCGAGGTCGAGTTCGCCGTCCCCGGCGCCGAGATCTTCCTGGACGAGTTCGATCCGGTCCTGCGTTTTTACCCCAGTACCGCACCGCGAGTTCCCAGGACGGCAATCGTCTCCGTGAGCTCCTGGCCGAGGAAGTGCGACTGATCACGGAGACGGGAGGACCTCCGGCGCGGGGCGACACCGTCCACGCCCGCATGCATTCCCCCTGAGTGGTGGGCGGTCGCATCACCCATGTCGTACCCGACCGGCCGCCGCATCGCAGGCCCACAGAATTCCCACAAAGACGCCCCCTAACTTCTCGCGCCACAGGCGGCGGATCGACTCCGCCCCGCCACGAGACAGTTGCACTGAAGGAGGGGGAGCCTTCGCCATGCTGACCGAGCCGACACCGGCCTCCACCGCGCACGAGGCCCTGGTACTGCGCCTGCTGCGCGAGCACGGTCCGCTGACCCGAGGAGAGTTAGGGCCTCTGAGCGGCCTGTCCCGCACCACGCTCTATGACGCCGTCGGAGCGCTCATGGACAACGGCACCGTCCTCGCTTCGGTACCGGAGGTGGCCCGGCGCAGGCGGGGCCGGCCGGCGGAGGTCCTGACCCTGAACCCCGGGGCAGGCCGACTGCTCGGTATCGAGTTCGCGCGCCGGGCGGTGCGGGTGGCCGCGATGGACGCGACGCACGCGATAGTCGGCACGACCGGCGAACCGCACGGTCCCGACACCCCGTGGCAGACCCGCATCGACCTCGCGTGGCGGCTGGCGGACCGACTGACGGGCGGAACGCTGCGACCGGGCGCCCTGAACGGAATCGGCATCGGCGTGGTCGGGCCGGTCGGACCGTCGGGGCACCGGCCGCTGTGGTCTCCTCGGCATGACGTCGTGGTGGCGCGCGTGCGCGAACGCTTCGGCGCACCGGCGCTGATCGACGACAACACCCGGCTGGCCACCCTGGCCGAGACGATCTGGGGAGCCGCTGCGGGCGAACGGAACGTGCTGTACCTGCGGTTGTCGCACGGCGTCGGCGGCGGACTGGTGATGGCAGGCGCCCTGCACCGCGGCGCGGACGGCCGCTCCGGAATGTTCGGCCACATCAGCGTGGACCCCGACGGCGCGCCCTGCGAGTGCGGGGCGGTCGGATGCCTGGAGACCGTGGCGTCGATCGGGGCGGTACTAGACGCCTGCCGCACCGCAGGATGTGCGGTGGCGGACGTGCCGGAGCTGGTGACCGCGCTGGAGTCCGGCGACCAGATCGCGCATGCGGTGCTGTCGCGGGTGGGCGCGCAGGTCGGGAGGGTGCTGGCCGATGTGAGCCACGCCGTCGGACCGGACGTGATCGTCATCGGCGGTGAGTTGGTCGACGCGGGCCGGGCCCTGATGGCGCCGATCGAGCGCGTGCTCGACACGCGTATCGCCCGCGGCTCGTACGGGGTGCCTCGCTTGATTCCTGCCGGACTCGGCGACCCCGGCACCGCCCTCGGCGCCATCGCCCTGCTCCGGCGGCACGCGGATCGCGAAACGCCCGGGCTGCGGGGGACAGCCCGGGCGCTCATGCCGTGAACCGGGTGGCTAGTGCAGGACCTTCTGCCGGACGACGATGTGACCGGCGTCGGGGTCGAGGCTTCCACCGAGCCTGCGGAAGGCGCCGTCGGTCAGGTCCAGGCACTTGGGTTCCTGCTTCGTGTGCTTGAACGTGCCACGGTCGTTGATGCGTACGACCAGGGACTTGCCGTTCGCCACGTTGGTGACCTTCACTCTGGTGCCGAAGGGCAGCTGGTGCTTGCGGGTCAGCGAAGTCGCCGCGGTGTTCTTGCTGTTGTCGAAGATGTCGCCGTTCGACGTGGTGCTGCCGGCGGGTACCGGGCCGTAATGCGTCGCCCAGCACTTCGGCCGGTGGGCCTGTGCGGAGTCGGTCGCGGCGGAACTCGCCGGAGCGAGGGCGACGACCACGGTCAGTGCGGCTGTTCCGGCCGCTAGGCAGGCGTGCAGGATCCGCTTGCTCATGTCGTGAGCCTCGTTTCTCTTCTCTTGAGGTTGGATCGCATGTCGGTGGGTCGGAAGGGCGGCAGAGGGCCCTTTCAGCCCGCCGCCCGATAGGCGACGCCCACCCGGTTGGCCTTCGCACCGTGGTACAGGCCGGTGCCGTCGCCGCGGTTCGTGGAGAGGGTGAACCACGCGTAGCGCCGCACGTAGGACAGGTGCTGGAGCATGGCCGTCGACTTCTTCACGAAGGCGGCCTGTTGCGCCTTGGTCGGATAGCGCGGGGTGCCGGACGAGAAGTCGGTCAGGGCGTATTCGGTGAGCCAGATCGGCTTCTTGTACCGCTTGTGCACGGCCTCGATGTAGCTGCGCAACTGCCCTGTCGCCCGTTGGGAGTTGAAGTCGGCGCCGTACCAGTGCAGTGGGATGAAGTCGACCCGGTAGTGGCGGGCGGCGGCGCCCTTCATGAACCGGTCCAGCCAGCCGCCGGCCACATCGCCACCGGTGGCCACGGCGGGAGCGCCGAGCCGCAGACCCGTCGACTGCAGCCGGGGCCACAGGTCGAGTGCCTGGTCGACGGCCATGTCCGCCTGGTCCGGCCTGTCGGGTTCGTTGAAGCCGAGCAGGGTGCTGCCCTGCTTCTTCGCCCGGCCGAGCTCCTTCTTGGTCACCGAGCCCTTGTCATGGATCATGGGCACGAACTCGACGCCTCGCGGGGGCTTGATGCCGCCCTTGCCCGAGGACCAGGTGTAGAACCACCCGACGTTCGAGTTCGCGAGCGCCTTGGTGACCCCGTCGAACTTCCAGGCGCTGATGCCCTTCTTCTTCGCAGCGGAGGCAGCGGGGGCCGCGGAAGCGGCAGCGGAATGGCCGCCCGCCGCGAACGCGGTGGGCGTTGTGCCCTGGCTGCCGGCCACGAGTACGGCCGAGAGCAGTAACGGCAGGGCGAGGACGCGTATGTGCGGCATGACGTCCCCCGCCGTCAGCAGCTGAGGTGCCGGCCGGTGCCGACGTGGAGCATCTTGGTGAACTTCTTGTACTTCGCGATCCGGTCCCGCATCTCGGCCGTGTTGCTGCCGTTGCATTCGAGGCTGCCGTTGATGCTGCGGATGGTCTCGCCGAAGCCCCCGCTCCCGACCATCGCGTGGTGGGGCGTCATGGTGCCGGGGCCGGACTGGGTCATCCAGTACCACAGCGCGAGCTTCCAGGTCACGACGGAGTTCTTCGCCGCGAGGTCGGGGTGGTGCAGCAGGTCGACGTGGAACTTGTCTCCGGCGGCCTTGTAGTTGTAGTTCCAGCTGATCTGGAGCGGGCCGCGGCCGTGGTAGGCGGACTGTCCAGCGGGACAGCCGTACGGCTCCGGCTGGCAGTACGTCGGCCAGTTGGCCTTGTTCTGCTCGTTGATGTAGATCAGGCCGCTGGTCTCGTGGCTGACGTTCGCGAGGAACGCGGCTGCCTCACGCTTCCTGGTCTTGGCGTCGCCGGTGTGCGCGAAGGCCGGGAACGCCTTCATCGCCTTGACCAGGCCCTTGTAGGTGTAGAGCTTCTTGTGGTGCGGGAACATCTTGTTGTACTGCGCCTTGCTGACGACGAATCCGCCCCGCTGTTCTGCGGCGGACGCCGTGTCGACGCTGAGACCGATCGCAGAACTCGTGATCAGTACGGCCGTGAGAACGGCCTGGACGGTGCGTGGCTTGCGCATGCGGGAACTCCCTGCGGTGGACGGTGGCGGTCGGTTCAGAACGGGGTCAGCGTCAGGTGCATGTGCTGGGGCCTCGGGTCCTCGATGTAGGAGGCCCAGTCGGCGACGTCGTCGAAGGCGAAGCCGTAGGCCTTGCCGTTGGTGGTCGCGGCGTGGATGGCCTTGGCGTAGTGGTTCGTGACGGCGGTGCCGTAGAAAGCCGAGGCTTGGGTGGTGGGCTGCTTGTGGTGGCTCAGCAGCGTCGAGCGGTTGAACCCGGCGCCGAGGGCGGCGGCGACGGGGCCGGTGGTCCCGTCGTTGGGGGCGGCGAGCGCCCCGTCGCAGAAGAGCACGTCACGGGTGGAGGGCTTGGCGAAGGACACCTGCGCCGGGCCGGAGAAGGTGAGCCGGTGGTCCCTGACCCGGCCGGTGAAGGTGCCCGCGTTCGTCCTGACGACGAGGTTCTTGTCGCGGTAGGTGTGCCAGACCTTGTCGATGTAGTGGTCGAAGTAGTGCTGGGGGAACAGTCCGGCGTCGAGGCCGTGGCTGGGGGCGATGATGCGCCGGTTCCCGATGACGAGCCGCGAGAAGTCCGGGTGGTTCCGCAGGGCGTGGAAGACATGGGCGCGGCCGCCGGCGCGCAGTCGGCCGGTGCTGTGGTTCTTCGCTCCGTTCAGCCCGATCGTCATCGGAACGCTGAACATGTCCACCATGGTGGTGTTGCAGTGCATGCCGGCCGCGTCGTGGGTGAACTCCACGAAGTCGTGCAGAACCGGGTAGTTGGGGTCGGACTCCACCCAGCCGGCCGGCTGCTGCAGGCCGATCCTGCCGTCGGCGCCCCTGACCGCCTTGAATTTCAGCTTGTGTCCCAGGGCCACGTAGATGCGTCCGGACATGCGCGGCAGTCGCAGCTTGGTCGCGCCGTGGGCGGCGAGCGGGATGGCGTAGTCGGTGAAGCCGCCCGTGTGGTTGTCGGAGAGTTTGACGGGGGCCAGGGTGCCACGCCGGGTGACCCGCACCTGCCGGCCTCCCTTGCTGCCCACGATGTACAGGTGAATCGCGTGGTTGGCGAACTTGCCGCTGCTGTTGACGACCGTGAGCGGCAGCCCGCCGCGCGCCGCCTCGGCGGCCGGCTCGGCACCGTCGGAGTCGGCGAAGGCGCGCGGGGCGCCGGACAGGAGCGCGGATCCGGCGACGGCGGCCCCTGCGATCGAAGCCAGCGCCCTTCGACGGCTGGGCGGTTGGGCATCGGACGAGAACATGCGAAAGAACCTCTTTCCGGTGCTGTGCATGATGGGAAACGGGCCGGAGGGGGTGAACAGGCCTGTGTTCGGGACCTGTTGGCTCACGGGCTACGGGTGTCCGGCGCTCCAGCAGCCGTCGCCCTGGCAGTTCTTCAGCCGGGTCAGCGCGGTGTGCAGCTTCGCGAGGCGGGCCCGGCTCAGCCGTCCGGCGATGTTGTGCAGCTCGTCGGGGTCAGTGCGCAGGTTGTAGTACTCCTTGGCGCCACTGTCGTATTCGACATAGGTGTAGGAGTTGGCGCGCATGGCGTGGTAGTTGGGCGGGCTGATGCTCTCGGTGCCGTGATTGTCGGGGTCGTCGGGGGCCTGCTGGGCGTGACGGTGCTCGATCAGGTTGGCCGTACGCCAGCCCGCGGCCGATCCGCCGTCCAGGAGCGGGAGCATGCTGTGCCCGTCCACCCGGGACGACACGGCGGCGCCGCCGATCTTCTCGAACGTGGGCGCGAAGTCGATGTTCGACACCTGGGCGTGGCTCGTCCGGCCGGCCGCGACGCCGGGGCCGGCGATGACCAGCGGCACTCGCACGTCGGTGTCGAAGGCCGTCTGCTTCCCGGCCTTGAGGCGGTACTCACCGAGGTGGAAGCCGTTGTCGGAGCTGAAGACGACGTAGGTCTTGTCGGCGACGTGCGCCCTGGTCAGGGTCTGGCGGAGCTTGCCGAGCATCTGGTCGACGGCCTGGAGCGACTGTGCGCGCTTGCGGAACTTCTTGTCGATCGTGTTCTTCTCGCTCCGGGTCAGCGGATTCTGCCGGGCCAGCCACGGCGGCGCGTTGGTCGGGAGCTTGTCGAAGGCGGGCCCTTGCGGCGCCGTCAGCCCGGGAAAGTCCTTCTTGTCCCGGCGAGCCGGCCTGGACGGGCCGTGCGGCGTGAAGAGGGCGACCTCCAGCATGAACGGCTTGTTCGCCGCCGCGGACTTCTTGATGAACGACTGCCCCTTCTTGCTGAGGACGTCGGTCAGATAGTCCTTGTTCTTCTTCCCGTGCGGTTCGATCGTGTGGTTGTGGGCGAGCTTGTACTTGTACTCCGGGTAGCCGTTGCCGACGACGTCCCACTGGCTCCAGCCCTGCGGCACGTACGGCTGCTGGCCGTCGACGGTGGACCTGGGGTCGTAACCGTTGAGGTACTTGCCCATCATCGCGGTGCGGTAGCCCTTGGCCTTCAGCGCCGCGGCGAAGGTGTCCTTCTCCAGCCCGTTGTCGTGGAAGGCATTGAAGCCGCCGTTGGGTCCTTCGTTGCTGAGGACACCGGTGTTGTGCGGGTACTCGCCGGTGAAGATGGACGAACGGGAGGGGCAGCAGAGCGAGTTGCTGACCACGAAATCGCTGAACGACGTGCCCTGCGACTGGAGCTTCTGCACCTGGGGCATGTACGGCAGCAGATTCGAGGACATGTCGTCGGTGAGGACGAAGACGATGTTCGGTTTGGCCGCGGCCGCCGCAGCGGATGCGGCCGGCTGCGTGACGGGTTGGGTGGTGACGGCGGCTGTCGCCGCCCCGCTCACTCCGCTCTGGACGGAGAAAGCCATTGCCACCAACCCGACCGCCAGTGTCAGTAATTGACGAGAACGAGTCATGCTCGGAGCATTTCAGCGCGATTCCGGTCCGGTCAACATTTGTTCGCCTCTCGTCGAATTATTCCGAACCGAGCTCAATTAATCCGCGTCGAGGCCAATTAATCCGCGAAGGCAGCAACTCACGGACACCGTTCCATCCGGGGCTGTCGCATCATGTGATTTGATCGGTCTTCTTCCGGCAGACTCGTTCAACACGGTGAAACCGAGGTGCGCATGGCAGACAGGACCGGGCGGGTACTGGTGATCGACGACGACGCGGCGATACGACGGTCGCTCGCACGGGGTCTGCGGCTGAGCGGATTCACCGTGGTCGTCGCGGACGGCGGTCGCACCGGCCTCGCGGAGGCCCGCGCCGGCCACCCCGACATCATCGTCCTGGACATCTCCATGCCCGACCTCAACGGCATCGACGTGTGCCGGGCCCTGCGCGACGACGGCGACGACGTACCCGTGCTGATGCTCTCCGCGCTGGACGAGACGGCCGACCGGGTGGCGGGGCTGCAGGTGGGCGGGGACGACTACCTCGTCAAGCCGTTCGCGCTCCAGGAGTTGGTCCTGCGGCTGCGTGCCCTGCTGCGGCGCCGCCCGCCGGCCGCCGCCTCCGCCACCGTCCGCGTCGGCGGCCTCCACCTCGACCCCGCCTCTCACCAGGCCGTTCTGGACGACCGACCGCTGCAGCTGACCCGGCGTGAGTTCGCGCTGCTGGAGGTCCTGGCCCGCAACGCCGGCATCGTCCTCACCCGCGAGCAACTCCTGGACCTCGTATGGGGATACGACTTCCAGATCCGCAGCGACGCCGTCGACACCTTCGTGAGCTATCTGCGCCGCAAACTGGAGACGGGCGACCGGCCCAGGATCCTGCACACCGTGCGCGGGGTCGGCTTCGTCCTGCGCGCGGACCGACGGCCGCCGCACACCGAGGGCACGCCGTGAAACTGTCCACCCGCATCGCGCTCGCGGTCGGCGTGAGCGTGCCCGTGCTGGTCCTCGCCTCCGGCTGGCTGCTGCTGCACCTGGTCGGCAACGACCTGCGCACCCACCAGGACGACCAACTACGCGCCCGCGCGACGGTCGTGGCCAAGAACGCCAAGGCGTACCTGGACGTGGCCGGCACCGACCACCCGCTCCTGGAACGGGTCCGCCGAGGCCGGCTGGTCAACTCCGCGCGGGACGTGGGCATCCGGCTGACCGGGCCACAAGGCACGATCTCGGCGGGTCCGCAGCCCGATCCCTACCCCACACTGCCCCGCAACGCCCCGAACCCCGTCAGCGTGACCTCCGGCGGCAAGGACTGGCTCGTCCTGTCGCTGCGCGTCGGTGCCGCGAAAGAGGGCACCACGCCGAACCTGTGGCTGCTGTCACCGGACACCGCCGAGGACGAACTGGCCCTGGTGCGCGGACGGTTGCTGACCGGGGCACTGCTGGCCGCGGCGCTCGCCGGAGCCGCCGCCTGGGCCATCGCCGCCAGAGCGGTGCTTCCGCTACGACGGCTGCAGCGGCGGACCAGCGGTCTGGACCCGCGGACCAGCAGCGTACGTCTGGAACACACGCCGACCCGGATCGCCGAGGTGGACGACCTCGCGCACACGGTGCAGACCGTGCTGGCCCGCTACGAGGAGCAGGTGGCACGCACCGGGGAGGCGCTGGCCACCGCGCGTGCGTTCGCCGCGACCGCCTCCCACGAACTGCGCACCCCGTTGATGAGCATGCGGACCAACCTCGACATCCTCACCGACCACCCCGGACTCGACCCCGAGGACCGGACGGAGGTCCTCGGGGAACTGGGTCGCGAACACGCCCGGCTGCTGGGTCTGCTGGTGATGCTGAAGGCGCTCGCGCAAGGCGACCTGATCGAGGCGGACGCGTTCACGTCGCTGGACCTCGCTGAGCTCGTGGAGGCGTCGGTCGCCGACCTGCGGCGCAGCCGTCCCGACGCCGAAGTGTCCGTACACACCACCGCCGGAGTGCGCGTCCACGGCTGGGAGCAGGGGCTGCGCTCGGCGGTGGACAACCTGCTGGCCAACGCCTGGACCCACGGCCGCGCCGCCGACGGCGTCGCCCGTATCGAGGTGACCCTGCGTGCGCCGAGCGGTGGGCATCAGGCGACTGCCGTACTCGCCGTGGACGACCACGGACCCGGCATTGCCCCGGAGCGCCGCGAGGAGGTCTTCGAGCGCTTCCGCAGGGGCCCGGACAGCCCGGGCTCCGGCCTCGGCCTGACTCTGGTCGCCCAGCAGGTCGCCCTGCATCAGGGCCGGATCACCGTGTCGGACCGCCCCGACGGACGCCCCGGCACCCGCCTGGAGGTCAGCCTGCCGTCCACGGGCGTCCAGGACGTGGAGCACACCCTGACGCTGCTGCCCCGCGACTGGCTCACGGGCACGCCCGAACAGTCCCCGCCGGGCCTGTTCACCGCTACTCCTCCCGGTCGGACCGATCCACGCCGAGCACACTGATCCGGCAGCAGACTCCTTGCTCGTCCCTCATGCGCCGGCACTCAGTGCTCTGTCCACCACCAGGCGACGGCGGGGATCGACGGTGCGCTCGACCGGCCGTCGGAAGGAGTCCTCGACCACGGTGACATCACCGGCTCGACCGCTCTGCCGTCGTGGTAGCGGGACACCCGTACGCTCCATTCCAGGTTGCCCCGGACGAGATGCTCCATTTGGCTCAGGTGGCGGCGCACCGCCGCGGTCGGTCGGCTCGATCTCCTCGCGCAGGGTCAGGTAGCGGCACATCAGCCGGTCGTGCAGCGCCACCACGTCCCGTACCGCCTGCTCGGTGGTGCAGTCGCGTTCGTGCTGGAGCACGCTGACGAAGTTGGACTCCAGGACGTCGTGCTCGGTCTCCCGGTGCAGGGAGAACAGGTCGTTGCCGATCGTGACCAGCATGTTCGCCACCTGCGTCACGGCCCGCACGGCCGGGGGCTCCCGCTCCGCGTCCGGCAGGCAGGTGCCTTCGGCCAGCTCGATGAGGGATCCGGTGAGGTTCATTGCCCGGTCCCGGGGGCCGAGGTTCACGTAGTCGGACAGCGACGGCATGGTGCCCGAGGTCCGGTAGGCGGTCAGGCAGGCCACCGCGAAGAACCATTCCATGTGGCCCTCCACCCACCGGCGCACCACCCTGGCGGGCGCGCTCGCCCGTGCGCGGGTGGAGAGGTCGCGGAACCCGATGGAGAACGGGTCGCCCCCCGGGCCCTCCGGATGATCGGCGGTCGGCGAGGGCCCGCCATCGGCCGTGTTCCCGTCTGCCGTGCACGAGGCCAGTATCACCGCGGCCAGAACCATGCACAGGACAGCCGGGCCCCTTCGTGGATGACGGCTGTCGAACATGCGACAGGACGTCCCGTGCTCTGCGTTTCCCTCTCTCGGGCAACGTAGCGGCTCGCGAGGGCGGCCTTTCCGGTCTGCTGAATTCATCCGGCTACTGGCTTATTAATCCAACTCCGCGCGTCCGCGAGCAATTACACCAACTCCCCCGAATCGGCAAGCGAAGTCGCCTTTATTCCGGCTGACACTGTTGCCCCGCAGGAATAACCGGCCGAAGCGCGTCCGGTGCGCATAAGCGGATCAGAATGATGCTCGACTCGCCACCGACGAGGCATTCACGCCTTGTCGACGGAAGGAATCACCGTGCAAAAGCCAGAACCGCCAGCGATCGTCGGTGCGGACGGGGCGGGCATGCCGCCGCCGTCGCTCCACATGATCGGCGGCGCCAGGGCCGACGAACTGGCCCCGCACTGCGGCGCACGACCGAATTGCTGAGCCGGCTCATCCGGAGCCTCGCCCCCTCGGTGTCTTCCGTCAGCCGACCGAGGACACGGTGGAGCTGACGCCCCTCGGCGCCACCCTCTCCACCCGGCGCCCCGGCTCGCTCAGGGACGTCGCCCTGTACTGGATGGAGACGCACTGCCTGCCCTTCAGTGAGATGCTGCACACCGTCCGGACCGGCGATCCCGCCGCTCAACGCTCATTCGGGAAGCCGTTCTTCGACTGGATCGTCGCGGATCCCGCAAGGGCCGAACTGCAGAACAGGGGCATGGCCGGCCTCGTCGGCGGAATGCGCGACCGGATGTTCGCCGGCTACCGGCTTCCCGAGGGCGAGGTCGTCGCCGACATCGGAGGCGCCGACGGCACGGTCCTGACTCGTCTGCTGGCATGTGAGCCCGCACGCCGGGGGATCCTCTTCGATCTGCCCGAGATCCTCCCGAGCGCGCGGAAGACGATCGAGGAGGCCGGGATGGCCGACCGCGTCGACGTCGTCGCGGGTGACTTCTTCGAGTCGGTGCCGTCCGCCGATGTCTACGTGCTGGCGGCGATCCTGCACGACTGGGACCACGCGTCCTGCGCCACGAGCCGAGCACCAGGCGCCGCGGTCTTCCCGGTGGACTCCAGGATGCGGACGCCTCACGCCCGAGAAGGCGCTCGACCTCTACCGCGACGCCCGCGCTCATCTGCGACGACCTCTCCAACGTCGTGGCGCAGAACCCTCTGAACATCGCCCTGTTCGGCACGTTCACCGACCGGCCCGGTCACGAGAGGAACCTGACCTGGCACTGGTTCACCTCCACGCACTGGCGTTCCGTGCTGCGCTCAGCATCGACGCAGGAGGAGGAGGCGACCAGCCTGTCGTGCGTGGCCGACCTCAGGGCCATCCTCGCCCAGCGCGGCCACGACTCCGCCGCCGCGACACTGGTGCCCGATCTGCGCGCGGCAAGTGCGGAGTTCGCCGACATGTGGGACCGGCATCGGGTGTCGACGCTGCACTGCTCGACGAAGTCCGTGGTCGACCGTCAGGTGGGACGCCTCGATCTGGACTGTGTGGTCCTCGCCAGCCCCCTGTCCCGGCAGCGGCTGCTCCTGCTGCAGCCCGTGCCGGGCACGCCGACCACGGACCGCTTGAACCGCCCCCGGCGGTTGATCGAGGAGGTCAGCCGAAGAGGACGCCCCGCAGTATCCGCGTGAGGTGTTCGGCGAGCTGGTCGGACGGCATCGAAGCGAGAGGCTCGGTCCGTGCGATGTACCGGCTGAACGCCACCCCGATCATCTGCGCCCCCACGAGCGCGACGCGGGTGTCCAGGTCGTCGCCGGGGGCGGTGGTCTCACCGGGTGACAGGACGGACCGGTAGACGGCGGTGCTGTGCTCCTGCATCGCGAACAGGAGGTCCGACGCGGCACGCTGGTCGGACGCGGCGCTCCGCAGCAGGGCGATCAGCGGATCGTTGACGGCGTCGGTCTCCAGTCGCCGTACGAAGGCACGGGCGATCCGGTCGGGCAGCGTGGCGGGGTCACCGGCCGCGACGTCCTCCAGGTCGCGGTTGCCCGGCACCGCGGCGAGGAACAGCCTTTCCTTGGAGGTGAAGTGACGGGTGATCAGACCGTGCGTGACGCCTGCCCGGCCGGCGATCTCACGGAGGGTCGTACGGGCGTATCCGCGCTCGGCGAAGGCTTGGCGGGCCGCCTCGATGATGGCCGCCCGGTGTCCCTCGGGATCCCTCCGGCGCCTGCGCGGCTGCTCGGCGACCGGATCTGCGTCGTTCACGGCACCTCCTTCATGTGATCACTCTACGGCGGCGCGACACATTGTCCGCCGCCACTGCTACGTTAGTATCCACTTGGATATTAACGAGCGAGACGGATCCCGTAGTGAGTGTTGAGACACCCGAAGGCGGCGCGGCGGTCGCCGAGACCCGCCTGCTGCACAAGATGCACAGGGCCGCGACGTCCTTGCTGGCGGAGGCGGCGCAGCGGGACACCGCCCCCTCCACGGCACTGGCGGAGTTGCGTGACTTCCTCGTCGCGGCGCTGCGGCACCACCACGAGAGCGAGGACGACGTGCTCTGGCCTCAACTGACCGCCGCGGATCCCGCGGCGGCCGCCGGGCTGGCGGACCTGGCGGCCGAACACGACGCTCTGGACGCGGCACTGGACGCGCTGGCGGCCGCTCCCGTGCAGGAGGCCGACGAGCGGACGGCGCTCGTCGACGCGGCGGTGGCGGTACGCGACCTGGTGCACGCCCACCTGGAACACGAGGAGCCGGTGCTGTTCCCGGCGCTGACGACACACATGTCCGACGAGGCCTGGGCGGAGTTCTCCCGCACGGTCATCGCCTCGGCCCCGCCCGTGGGTGCCCACCTCAACATCGGCTTCTTCGAGCAGGTCGGCACTCCCGGCGAACTCGCGGCCGTCACCGCCAACCTGCCGCAAGCCGCCCTGCACCTCGTCCCGGCCATGCGCGAGCAGGCCAAAGCCACCCTCAGCAGCCTCCAGGCCACCGAACCCGAAAGGACCTTCACAGCATGACCAGCACACTCATCGTCGGCGGCAGCGGCGGACTGGGCGGCGTCATCGCCGAGCACTTCGCCAGCCGCGGCGACGACGTCATCGTCACCGCCAGGGACAAGGCGCGAGCCGAGGCCGTAGCGGCGCGCATCGGCGGCGGCACCCGCGGGCTGGCCCTCGACCTCGGCCGGCCCGAGACCATCGACGCCTCGCTCGCGGACGTGACCCAGGTCGACCATCTGGTGATCACCGCCGTGGGCCAAGCGGTCAACACACTCGCGGAGTTCAGCATCACGGACGCGGTCTCGGCAGTGACCATGAAGCTCGTCGGCTACGCGGAGACCGTCCGCGTGCTGCGCGACCGGTTCACCCCACAGGCGTCGGTCGTGCTCTTCGGAGGGCTGGCCAAGGAGCGCCCGTACCCCGGCTCGACGATCGTCAGCACCTTCAACGCCGGGATCACCGGCCTGGTCAGGACCCTCGCGGTGGAGATCGCGCCGCACCGCGTGAACGCCCTGCACCCCGGCCTGATCGGCGACAGCCCCAAGTGGCGCGACGTCCCCAACCCACCGCACTCCGCCCAGACACCGATCGGACGGCTGGTGACCATGGCCGAGATCGCCGACGCCACCGACTTCCTGCTCCGCAACACCGGCATCAACGCCCACGACCTGCACATGGACGGCGGCCTGCTCGCCACCTGACGGCCCGGTACTCACCGCGTGCCACATCCGCCGACCCAGCGCTGACCTCTTGACGGCAACGACACGAACGTACGAACGGATGCGCGACATACAGCAGGTCCTCGTCCCAACAGCCGCGCCTACGCCCAGAGGCAGACAACACGCAGACCAGGTACTCCGGTTGCTGCGCGAGTCGGGGCCCATGACGCGAGGTGAGCTCGGCGCACGGTGCGGGCTGTCGCGTACGACGCTGTACAAGGTCGTCGGCAGGCTCGTGGACAGTGGGCGGGTGATCGCCACGGTCCCGGACACCGAACCACGGCGGCCGGGGCGCCCTGCGGAGAAGCTCGCTCTCAATCCGGCGGCCGGCCGCCTGCTGGGCATCGACTTCGGCCGACACCACGTCCGGCTGGCCGCGATCACTGTGGCAGGCAACGAGATCAGCACGGTCGGCGGGACACACTCCCCCGCCGCTCCGTGGTCGGAGCGGATCGCCATCGCACGACGGCTGGCCGCAGGACTGACCGGTACCGTCCCTCGCCTCGGCCCCCTCGGCGATGTGGGAGTCTCGGTGGCAGACCCTGCCACCGCCTCCTTCGCCTCCGACGACGAGCGGGCGTTGGCCGACATGCTCGGCCGTGGCCTCGGCGCCCGGGTGCGGCTCGGCAACGGTCCGCCGCTGGCGGCGCTGGCCGAGACGGTGTGGGGCGCGGCCAAGGGCCTGACGGACGTCCTGTACCTGGAGTTGTCGGACCGTGTCGGCGGCGGCCTGGTGACCGGCGGTGTGCTGCACCGCGGCACTCACGGCCGGTCGGGCGGGTTCGGGCACATCCTCGCCGAGCCCGCGGGTGCGCCCTGTTCCTGCGGCGGCCGGGGCTGCCTGCAGACGGTGGCGTCGACCACGGCGGTGCTCGACGCTTTCCGGTCCGCGGCGGATCTGCCCCAGCTGGCGGCCGCGCTGAGTGCGGGAGAGGAAGCCGCGCACGCGGTGGTACGGCGGGCCGCGATCCACACGGGCAGAGTTCTGGCCGGGTTGGCCAAGGCACTCGGGCCGAGCATGGTCGTGGTGGGCGGCGAGCTCGTCACGCTCGGACTGCCCCTGATGAAACCGCTGGAGAACGAGGTGCGGGCGAACGCCGTGACCTACCGTTCGCCACCGCTGATGCCCGTCCGCCGGGCCGAGTTGGGCGACTTCGCCACAGCGGTCGGCGCCGCCTCGCTGCTGCAATCGCCCAGTGACGCCGCTTCAATCCCGTCCGCCTGAGACGGAACGGCTGAAGTCGCCCTCCAGGCAGGCACTTTGTGTCCTCTCCGAGAGGGCATCGGTCTGTCGGGATCGCCGTCAGCGGCTCCGCACCGCGCTGTTGTCGGCGACGGCTCGTTCCAACAGGGCGGGATCAGTCAATCGCTCGCACATGGCCACGTGCCCGCGCCGACCAACGCCGGGCTGCCGCCAGCTCCAGGTGATGCGCCACCACCCTCACATCGGCGACGGATTCAGCCACTCCTCGCACTCCACACCGTGTACCTGCTCGGCACCAAAAAGAGGTCGAGCAGGCTCTCTGATCCACGAGCACGCAGGTCAGAGGCCCTTCGCCGCAGGCTCCAAGATCGCCACGCACTCCACATGTGAGGTCATCGGGAACATGCCCCAAGGACTGGATGCGCGAAAACCCGCAGTTCAACGGGGGTTCTTCCACCTTGGGGGCGGTCTCTGGAGTGGCCGGAGCGTCAAACGAGCGTCACGGTCACGCCAGGCGACGGCGTGCAGGACCTCGCCCGCCTGTACGCCGCCGTCACCCGCGGCAAGACCACCGGGCACGACCGAGGCGGGCACATTCGCCGACGGCATCACAGCACCACCTCATCGACCAGATCCAGCAAGCAGCCAGTGAGAGGGATCGGGCGCTTGGCCGAGGAAATACCGTTCAAGGGCACTGTGGGGCCATAGCATCTGCCCGGCACCGGGCTTGGCGCGGGCCCCTCGCGCTCCCGGGACGGCACCCTGAGCACCAGCGAGCGGCGAGGAGCCACCGTGACCGCATGCGGGCCTGACGGCGACGGTGGGCCGACCACTCGTACTCCGGAGAACGGGGATGGCCCGGGGAAGGCGATGACCTTGGGGGGACGCTGGCGGCGGAGACGGCAGCGCCCGTGGAGTCACTCGACGTGGTCGCGCGCATGCTCAGGGAACGCTGACGGTGGACTGTGGCCACTTCGTCTCGCAGATCACGGTTGTGTGAAACCACGGATTTACAGCGGCCGACCTCGAGCGTGTGTGGAGCGAGCCGAGGTGTGCGCGATTTCGATGGCCCTGGAAGTGCCGGAGGCGAGGGAGTCGCCGGGAGAGGCCGCCGGCGCAGACGATCCCCCCCCCGCCAGGGCAGAGACGACCGCACACACGGAGCACGCGGCCTACAGCGGCTCCTGCACGCCGGCCACCATGCAGGCGGAGCCGGTGCCCTGCGATCGGCACGCCGCGTCATTCCGAAGGAATGCGAAACTCGAATTCGGGACGGTCCCACGGCACGGCGGGCGGGGTCGCGAGCGCGGTCCCGATCCGCACTGCACCGACGCGGTGATAGAAGTCCTCGGCGGGAAGATGCGACACGACCATGACACGGTCGAGCCCGGCGGCACGGGCCTCCGACTGCATGTGCGCGACGAGCAGCCGTCCAATACCCCGTCCTTGCGCTTCGTCGGCGACGAACAGCAGGTCGAGCTCCGGTGGAGCGAGGACGAGCGAGTAGAACCCGAGGACCCGGCCTCCATGCTCGTTGGCGCCGACGGCCACGAAGGCGCGGTGGGCCTCGATGTAATCAGGACCGACCCGGTAGCCCGCGACTGCGGCTGCGTACTTACCCTTGTAGGCGCCTGAGCCGCGCACGAGCCGCGTGAGCCGTTTGGCATCCCCCGCAACGGCCCTCCGTATCGAGATCGGCTGGCTGATCGGGGAAGTACGTGAACTCATCGGGCAAGTATTTCGCACCGGGGAATACCTTCGTGCGGCGGGTCGGCTGCTCGGGCAGGCGTTCCTGCACCACTCCCGGGAACCACTCGCCCAGGCCCCGATCGACCACGTCACTGCCGCGTCGCCCGCCGGCAGCAACTGGACGCCCGAACCGCTGCGGAGCAACCGGAGAACGGGGTGGCCAACGGCTGCTCCTTCTGGGCCTGCCGTGGCGAAGCCGAGCCGGTACAGGAAATTCCGAGCCAGCCTCGTGAGGCGGATCATCCCCGATCCGTTCGCGGACCCCGGCGGCTGGAGCCACGCCCTCACCGTCCCCGGGGCCCGGGACATCGGCCTGGAGTGGGACGGCTTCGCCTGCAAAACCCGGGCTCGAGTCGGTCGGTCGACGATCCAAACCGATGTCGCCCGCTACCCCGTATGGATCTCCTCCGGTCGGATTCTCGAGCTGATCGCCTCCCCGCCGTGCCGGGCGTGGTCGATGGCGAGCAAGCGGCTTGGCCTGGTCGACCAGCCGCTCGTCCACCAGGCAGCCTCCGATCTCGCCTCCGGCCGTGAGGAGGCCCGCCGGTGTACCGCGCCGAGCAGGCCCTGCTCGGCGCCTCGGGTGGGTGGTCAGCTCATCGACGAACGTCGACGCCGCCCTCGTCCAGTTCCGCGCCGAGGGCCGCGAGATCAAGGACGAGGACGTGGCCCGGCCGTTCCCGCTCAAGCACAGGAAAACCTCAACGTCCTGGGCCGCTACAGCTTCACCGCCTCCGCACCGGCCGACGGGATCCTGCGCCCGCTGCGCGATCCCGGGACCGCACTGGCTGGATGGCAGCTGGTGGCCCGAGCCAGGCGTCCCGGCTCACCGGGCACCGCCGCCCCGGCTTTGGAGCAGGGCGGCGGGCGGGTGGCGGAGTCGGTGAGTACTCACGATGGCTGATGCTTGCCCTGGTAGCGCTCGGCGAGCCTGGCGAGGGCGACTGCGCCGAGGAGCAGTCCGAAGTCTCGCAACGCGATGTCGTAGTAGCCCGGGATGGTCAGCAGGTTGACGATGATGCCGGCGAGCCATCCGGCCACCAGCCAGCCTCCGAAGCGTGGCGCAAGGGCGACGGCGATGCCTGCCACGATCTCGATCACACCGACGGCATACATCGCGGCCTGGGCGCTGCCCGGGACGAGGTTGTTGATCCAGGGCGCGAGGTAGGCCGGCCAGTCCACGAGCAGGTTGGTGAACTTGTCCAGGCCGAACAGCACCGGGGCCACGGCGAATCCGGTGCGCAGGATCAGGAAGGCCTGGTAGCCCGGGTCTGCGAGCACAGCCCGCCGGGTGCGGGCGGACGTGATGGATGCGGACGACATGGCACCCTCCTTCTATAGACAACTTTCATTAACGATAGAAGCACCTCGCTCGTTCTTTAGTCAATGGCCATGGGTTTTACACTGGTGTTCGTGGACCAGCCGAAGGAAGCACAAGACGCCGCCGTCTCCGCCGTCGCTGCTCTCGACGAGCCGACGCGCAAAAGGTTGTACGAGCATGTCGTGCGCCGGCCGGGCCCGGTCAGCCGCGACGAGGCGGCAGCGGCTCTCGGCCTGGCGCGGCAGACTGCGGCGTTCCATCTGGACCGACTGGCCGACGAATCCCTGCTCGACGTCGTCTATGAGCGGCGCAGCGGGCGCGCAGGACCAGGCGCGGGCAGGCCGGCCAAGCTCTACCGACGTTCGGCAACGCAGGTGTACGTCAGCCTGCCGGAGCGGCACTACGAGATCGCCGGCAGACTGCTCGCGCAGGCCGTGGAGGAATCCGAGGCAACCGGTGAACCGGCGCGGACCGTGCTGCACCGCAGGGCCCAGGAGCTGGGCGATCGTTTGGGCAAGCAGGACGGTCCCGGTGTCGTCGACCTGCTGGAGCGGTACGGGTTCGAGCCGCGGCGCGAGGGCGACGCCATCGTTCTTGTCAACTGTCCGTTCCACACGCTCGCTCGTGAGCACACCGAGACGGTGTGCGGCATGAACCTCCACCTGCTGCGCGGCGTCCTTGAGGGCATGGGCGAGACCAGACTCGAAGCATGCCTGGCGCCCGACCCCGGCCGCTGCTGCGTCCGGCTGGAGCCGACCGCCTGACTATGCAAGGGGGACGTCCCACAGCCGGGCAGGACCTGCGGATGGGTGTTCCTCCTGGACCGTGCGGCCGCCCGCCGGGATCGATGTCCTGGTGACCGCCGGCTCGTCGCCGGGCAAGCCGATCTGCCCAACTGGGCAAGCCCGCTCGGCGGCGGAACCGGGGCCCCTGGCCGGCGGACCCCAGCCCACAAGCGACAGCACTGGGCCGAACGAGTGATGACGGCCGCCGGCACCACGGCGGGACGCTCAGTCCTCCCACACCTCCGGACCGCCTCCGTGCCACTCGATCACCGGCGAGTTCGCCACGTCCACCACGTCCAACCCCTCCAGGCCCGCACGCTCCAGGAACACCGCCAGATCATGCAGACCGAACGCGGTGCCCAACGTCTCGCTGTCGACCTGGACACGCCGGCCACCACCCCCAACGGGCGGGAACACGATCACACGACGCTCAGCCATAACCTCAGCCTCACCCAGCCCCAGGCGAAGTGCACTTGGGAAACGGCTCCCGCCGCAACCGGGCGCCGCCCCACGAAACACGTTGCCTCCGTGATTCTCTGTGGCCGACCGGCACCAGTCGGTGTAACGTCGTAGTCAGCAGTCGTGGTTCCGAAGTCCCGTTCGCCCGTGATCGCCATCGCGGGCGTTTTTGCTGTTCAACGCCTCTCCGGACCAGGGCGATCACCTCCGGATCCCGCACGGTGCGGGACCCGATACGAGTCCCCTCGAAGGAGACAGACACATGGCCAAGGGCACTGTGAAGTGGTTCAACGCGGAAAAGGGCTTCGGCTTCATCGAGCAGGAAGGCGGCGGCCCCGACGTCTTCGCCCACTACTCGAACATCGCCACCCAGGGCTTCCGCGAGCTCCAGGAAGGCCAGAAGGTCGAGTTCGACGTCACGCAGGGCCAGAAGGGCCCGCAGGCGGAGAACATCCGCCCCCTGTAAACACCGGACACGAAGAGGCCCCAGCCCGGATCAACCCACCGGCTGGGGCTTCTTCCGGCAGCGGGAGGCTTCCGACCCTCCACTGTGACCGTCACGGTGATTCCGCCGACGCCCGCGCTTGCCTGGTGGGGACCGCAGGTGGTGGTGGTGCTCTTGCCGACCCACAGCCACACAGCAACACCGACGGTCTACCTTCCGCCGGCCCGCGGGCCGGCGACGTCCGGCCCCTTCAGGAACATCCCGTCCACGGCCTGTTGCGCCAAAACCCGCGCATCGACCGCTGCGGTAGAAGCAGCGGCCGACCAGAACGTCCCGAACGGCAGCTCGCCCTCAACGGTCGGCAGGGCGCGCCGCTGACAGGGGTCCGTCGACAGCCGCGGCTGACGCCGCCCGCGGCCGTCACGCAAGGCGACGTTGGCGACTCCCACTGACACACCCCGCGGCGAAGTCGGTGGCGGGCTCAGTGGCGTAACGGCTCATCGTTTGGATGCTCGCCTGTGGGGTCAGTGCCTGGCCGTCGGCCATCACGTCCTGTAGATCCCGGAAGTACTGCACGTACAGGTCCGGCGTGAAAGTGCTGAGCATGACGGCCGGCTGGTCGGTCACGTTGGCGAATGTGTGCGGGGCTCCGAGCGGGACCATCACGAGCGTGCCCGCGGTCGCGTCGTAGTCGTTCTCTCCGACGGTGAACCGCACCGTGCCGGAGATGATGTAGAAACCCTCGTCGTGCTGGGCATGACGATGCTGCGGCGGTCCGGGCGTGTGCGGCGCGAGGACGGACTCGGCGATCCCCAGGCGGTGCCCCGTGTTGCTGCCGTCCTCGAGGACACGCATGCACGTAGTGCCCAGGAGGATCGTCTCCCCGTCGCCCGGACCGACCACCGACACGGCGGGGTCGGCCATCGGCTCACGGGCCTTTGATTCATCAGTCATGCGTCGATTCCACGGCCGGGGCGCTGCGACTGTCCAAGACTCATTCCGTGACCTCGATACCGTACGGGTATCGTCGCACCATGGAGCTACGCACGCTGCGCTATTTCGTGGCCGTCGCCGAGGAGCTCCACTTCGGCCGGGCCGCCGCCCGGCTGCACATGAGTCAGCCCCCGCTGAGCCGGGCGATCAAGCAGCTGGAGACCGAGGTCGACGCCGCGCTGTTCGACCGGTCCTCCGCCGGTGTCAGGCTCACTGCGGTGGGGGCGGTGCTGCTCGATGAGGCGCGCGCCCTGCTCGACCAAGCCGACCGGGCACGCGCACGCGTGGCCGCAGCGGCCGGCGCCGCGACCATCACCGTCGGCATCCTGGGGAACAGCACCGACCCGGGCGCAACCCGGCTGGCCCGCGCCTACCATCGACGGCACCCGCGCGTTGAGGTCCGCGTCCGCGAGACCGACCTGACCGATCCCACCTGCGGGCTGCACGCCCAACTGGTCGACGTAGCCCTGACCCGCGGGCCGTTCGACGAGACCGGCCTGACCGTGCACGAGCTGCGTGCCGACCCGGTGGGCGCGCTGCTGAGCGCCGACGACCCACTGGCCCGACGCGACAGCCTGAAGCTGGCCGACCTGGCCGACCGCCACTGGTTCCGCTTCCCGGAGGGCACCGACCCCCTCTGGCAGTCCTACTGGAATGGCGGAGAGCCGCGCGAGGGTCCGGTGGTGCGTGCCGTCCAGGAATGCCGGCAGGCCGTTCTCTGGAACGGCACGGTCGGACTGACTCTCCTGGACCACGAGCCGGCAGAGGGGCTCGCTGTGGTGCCGCTGATCGACATGCCGCCGAGCCGGGTGGTGGTGGCCTGGAAGGAGGGCGACACCAATCCCCTGATCCGCTCGTTCCTCCAGACCGCGATCGCCGCCTACCACGACTGAGCACCTCATCCGCGGCCCGACGGCACAGCCAGCACAATCGTCATACCGTGCACGACCATCAGTCTCGATCCTCAAGATCGTGCTACAGGCTCTGAGAGTCCGCGGTTTCGCGAACAATTCCGCGTAACCATGAGCACCGACCGGGCAAATCCGGGCGATCACGAGCATCGGTGACGTTCCGTAGCCGCAGGGCAGCCCTTCCCCCACCCAGGCGTGAGTTCGGCCCAGTCGCTCTCGCGGATTCCGGTGCCCCTGAAGGACCCCACTTTCGGTCCGGGCCGCCCCCGCTCGGCCGTGGGCCCGGCCAAACGATCACCACACCCCGACGGCACGGGAGCGTTTTTTCGAAGACTCACGCACCAGACTCGACAAAATGGCCCTGGCATCCCTTATGTCATCAGGATCGACAAACCGACTGCTGGTCGCGGGCGGGAATCTGCGGAGAAGATCGTCCGTCAGCGGTTGACTTCGAGGTTCGTCAGGACGAGCAGAGCGCGCAGGAGTTGGGTGGCGCGGGCCGGGTGGTGCTGCGTTCGAGGCGCGGCACCCAGATGGCAACCTTGTTTGCGGGAATCGTGACCACGGCCGCACAGTTGCCTGTCGCCACCGCGCTCGACGGCGAGCTGGTCGTATGGGAGGCAGGCCGGCTCGCCTTCGAGCGGCTGGCTTCGTCGGTGTGACGCGCGAACGGTAGACGCCGAGTTCAGGCAACAGATGTTGATCAAGCGGGTCCAGAATGTTGTCGAGTTCCGAGAACGGCTCGCCGAGAAACGGCGTTGTCAGTGGGTTCTGCCAGGGTGTGCTTCGTGGATGAACTGGTGGAGCGTGTCGATTGCCAAGATCGTGTCCTGGGGGTGGTCACACGTCGGCAGGCCATCCGGGAGGGTTGGCTGCATCGCATCGCCTCGACGGTGTGTCGTGATGAGCGTGGCCGGATCCTCGTCCATCGGCGGTCGGAGCAGCTGTCGCGCTTTCCCGGGCTCTATGAGGTCATGGTCGGTGGCGCCGTGGATGTCGGCGAATCCTATGAACAGGCTGCCGCGCGGGAGTTGGCCGAAGAGCTGGGCATTCGTGGCCTGCCGCGCTTGCTGTTCACGTTCATCAACCGCAGTGGCTTGAGCCCTCACTGGCTCGGCCTGCATGAAGCCGTGGTTCCGGACGCCGTGGCCCCCGATCCCGATGAGGTCGCCTGGCATGGCTGGCTGACCGAGTCGGAGCTTCACTCGGCCCTGTTGGAGAGGCGCTTCACTCCCGACAGCCACGAAGCCTTCAGCCGGTATCTCGCGTTCCGGACCGCGCAGTCCTGACCTTTCTCGCCTCTTCGAGCGGGCCCCTCAGCCCAGGGACTGTTGTTCGGCTCGGGCGCGAGTGGTCGCGAGGCGGTAGGAGTCGGTGCCGGTCTCGATGATGTTGCCGCCGATGCCCGCACGCCCGAAACACTCCCGGGATGACGATGGAACTCAAGGCCCTACACGTGCCGTTGCGTGCCCAAGCCCCCTGAGCACTCAGCAGCGGAGCCGGACTCCGGTGTGTCCGGGGGTCCGGCTCGTGCGCTCTGCTGGTCAGTTGGGGGCGATCCACCAGTTGCCGCCGCAGGTGGCCGTCGGGCCGGACAAGTCCTGACCGGCGTACCAGTGCAGTGTTCCCCAGGCGACGCAGCCGTTGTTGTTCCACTGAGCTCCCACACGCCAGGCGTCTTGCGGGCTCGGGAGGGCGTGGTTGATGTTGCCCACGTACCAGTCCTTGGAGCTCGTGCCGAGATTCCAGAAGATGGCGTAGTGGCCACCGTCCGAGGCAGGCGAGCTCACGACGAGATTGATCAGGTCCCCACCATAGGTGGCCCTGTACCCGCTGTCCCACTGGAAGTGAGCCCAGACCGTACCGCAGCTGGTGTCGTACATCTGCTCGACCTGGCCCGCGTAGCGGCCGCGCGTTCCGAAGACGTTCCCAGGCTGACCGATGTTGATCAGGTTGACGCCGCAGGCCGTCGCCGCGGTGCCGTGCGCAGCCGCCTTGGGCAGGTGGGTGAGCACCGTGCGGTGGCTCGTTTGGGTGGTGGGCTTCGCGGCACTGGTAGTCGCGTTGGCGGTCCCCCCGACGCCGAGGGTGGCGAGAACCGCGAGGCCGGAGGCGCCGACTGCTACGACACTCTTGCGCATATTTCCCCCTGGTAGGTGACGGCCCGCGGTGCGCTGGCCGGCTCTGGTCGTGAGGCGCGATATACGCCGTCACAGGCTTCGTCTGCGAGCAGTTGCTCGTGGCCGAAGTCGTGTTCCACGATCGACCGTCAGTACCCCAACGGATAGGCTTTTGCGTGAGCATGCAAAAGGTCTGTCGCCCGCTCGCCGGCACAAGGGGGATGCCAGGTTGATACGGATCAGTCTCTCGACGGACGACCTCGAGCGATTACAGGTCGCCGACACACCTGACTTCGGCTACGAGCTCGCGCTGGGCGGGGCTCAACTGGCCGACAGGACCTCCAACCGGAGACTGGCCGGGTGGCGGCTGGAGGTCGCCAGCCGCTGGAACCCCGCCCACAGCAGACTGTTCGACCTGTACACGCGCCTTTACATTCCGGCGTTCTTCGATCAGGTCACCCGCGCTACACCGTCAGGAATCGACCCTGAGTCCCCGCCAGCCACCGCTCATCTGCGCGACCTGGCCCGATCCGGCGCCCTGACTGCGTTCACCCGCGCGCTTGCCGACGGACACATGGGCGCGGTGAACACGCTCAACCACATACTCACCAGCCTCCGCGCCACGGCCCTGGACCCCTACCGTCGAAGAATCACCTCGGCCGTCGCCACCGCATCAGCCAAGGCAGGAGTCCGTGCCGCGCTCGGCGGCACCGACGACATGCTGAACTCCCTGCATCCATCGATCCGCTGGGACGGCAGAGAACTGCGCCTGAACACTCTCGTCGACGCGGAAGAGTCCCTGGAAGGGCGGCCCTTGATCTTCCAGCCCACAGCGCTGGCCACCCGGATCATGTTCGACCCCCTGGCCGACTCGGTCACCGTCAACTACCCCGCTGCCGCCGGCACCATCACCCGCGACCCGGAACTCGGCGCCCCGCCCCCTGCCCTCATGTCCCTTCTCGGCACCACCAGGGCGGCGGCCCTGGTCACCGTGGTCAGGACACCAGCCCTGACCACCGGACGGCTCGCGCTGGCTCTCGGCGTATCAGCCGCAGCCGCCTCACGACACGCCTCCGCCCTCCGCGACTCCGGCCTCATCACCACCATCCGCAACGGCCAAACCGTCCACCATACCCCGACTCGACTCGGCATCGACCTCGTGCACGGATCAATCGGGGCAACCACCCCGAGCACGGCACAGAGCGGTGGCCAGCTCCTGCGCCAGGCAGCACGAGGAGGGTGTGTCCAGCCAGTGGTGTAACTCGGTTGTCGGGTTCTCTCGTAGGACTCCGTCAGGTCTTCCTCCCGGGCCTGTTCGGGTGCAGGTTGGGTGTGTGGACACACATGAAGTGAACCGTGTCCGGGCGACGTTGGCGTTATACGTCGCTGATGTGTTCGCGTCCGTGCCGCGCAAGGACCAGCGGGTCAAGGGTGACTGCTATCCGCGGGGACTGATGCTGGACGGTCGCCGCAAGTCGATCCAGGCGATGGCCGCGCGCTTGGCGGACGGCAACGAGCAGAACCTGCAGCACCCCGGACGATCCGCATCTCTTGTGCTGAGCTGCGGGGTTGCCAGGTTCGATGAGAACACTCGGCCCGGGATTCTCAGTGCATCTGGTTTCTGCGGAATCCACGGCGGGCTCGTGATCACCAGGGGACGACGCCGTCGTCCTCGAAGAACGAACCGGTCGGGCCGCCGTCGGGCAGCGTGGCGAGCCGGATGGCTGTGGTCGCGCCCTGTTCAGGAGTGCGGGGCCCTTGGAAGCCTGTGAAGTCGGTCGCGACCAGGCCCGGGCAGGCGGCGTTGATCAGGATGTTCGTACCGGCGAACCGCCGGGCGTACTGCACGGTGAGGGCGTTGAGGAACGACTTCGACGGCGCGTAGGCCGCCATGATCGGCCCGATCTCGATGTCCGGGTCCGATTGCCGGGTCAGGGAACCGACGCTACTGGAGACGTTGACGATGCGTGGCGAGGCCGAGCGCCGCAGCAGCGGCAGCATCGCGTTGGTCACCCGGACGACACCCATGACGTTGGTGTCCACGACCGTGCGGAGCACCTCCAGGTCGAGCGCGGTCGGGTCCTGCACCCACCCCGGGTCCATCTCGCCCGAGATGCCGGCATTGTTGACCAGGGCGTCCAGGCGCCCGGCCAGCCGTTCGATCAGTTCCGCGGCATCACTGACGCTCTGGTCGTCGGTCACGTCCAGCGGCACCCCGAACGCGTCCACGCCGGCGGCGCGCAGCTTCTCGACGGCGGTTTCGCGTCGGGCCGCGTCGCGGGCTCCCACGCCCACGCGGTACCCGAGGCTGCCCAACCCGGCCGCGATCTCGTACCCGATGCCCTTGTTCGCGCCGGTCACCAGCGCGATCATCGTTTCGCTCATGCCGATGATGTTGGCTCGCGGACGAGTGGCGCGGCCAACACCGATACGGTGTCCTGTCATACCTGCCAGGTATCACCGCGTATGCTGCGGCTGTGGACACCCTGGAGACCCGCGAGCTGAGGTACTTCGTGGCCGTCGCCGAGGAACTGCACTTCGGGCGCGCCGCCGAGCGCCTCGGCATGGCCCAGCCGCCGCTGTCGCGGGCGATCCAGCAGCTCGAACGGCGCCTCGGGGTCTGCCTGCTGCAGCGCAACCGCCGTGGTGTCCGCCTGACCGGTGCCGGAGAGGTGCTGTTGCACGAGGGCCGGGCGGCCCTCGACGCGACCGCTGCCGCCGCTCGCCGCACCCGGCGCGCCGGCGGTGCCGACAGCCCTGGCGGCCCCCGCGGTCGGCTGGTCCTGGCGGTGAAGGCCGCCGCGTCGCACGAACTGCTGCGGAAGCTTCTCGACGCCTACGCGGCCGAGCCCGGCAGTGCCGAGATCGAGGTGCTGCCGTGTGGCATCTGCGAGCAGGAAGAGCTGCTGCGCGACGGACGTGCTGATGTTGCGCTCATGCACGCGCCGTGGAACTCCCTCGCGGGGTTCGACAGCGAGGCACTGACGACCGAGGGGCAGGTCGCCGTCCTGCCTGCCGGGCACCCGCTCGCCGCCCGCGAGACCTTGTCCCTGGCCGATGTCAGGGACGTCCCCGATCTGCCGCTCGCCCGCTGGCCCACCCACGGCACCTACGCACCCGGCCCGGGCCCCGAGATCCACAACCAGACGCAACTGGCCCAGTTGATCGCCCTCGGACGCACCGTGGCGGTCGTCCCCGACTCCGCCCGCTCCTGGCTGTGGGCCGAGCACACGGCCGTCCCCCTGACCGACGCACCTCCCGTCGTGACCCACATCGCCTGGCCCGCCCACAGCCGCTCCCTCGCCCTGGCCGGCCTGATCCGCACGGCCGCACGGCTATGACCAGCTCCTGCCCCCATCGGCCACCACCCGGGACAGCTCACGCGCCACCAGCGCCGGCGAGACCGAAGAAGCAGACCCGCCGGACCAGATCATCTGGGACGGCGAGCGAATCGGACCGGATTGTCCGGTCTCAACGCAGGTGCGCGGGGGTGCTAGGGAAGCAACCCGGCTGTCTTACTCTTCGCCAAGGCTGCCGCTGGTGAGGCGGCGGCGTGCGGCTTCAAGGCGTTCGGCGTAGTCGGTGGCGAAGATCCCGGGAAACGTCCTGTCCAGGGTTCCTGCGATCTCGGCCAGATCCAGCGGGTCGATCTCCCAGCCCTCGGCTTGCAGCTGCCGCACCACGTCCGATGTCCAGGGTCGTGTGGAGGATCACCAGGTTGGACAGCAGCGAGGTGAACTGCACGTCCTTGTCCTGCTCGACCGGGTCGTTGTGCGCGAGCATGCCCCGCTGCCCGAACCGCACCCAGTCACTGAAGCCGTTGAACGCCTCCACCTTGTTGGTGGCGGCCGTCACCTGCCACCAGGAGAAGTTCGTGCGCGTCCCGCAGCCACACACCGTCCTTCCAGAGCGCGAAGGCGGCCAGGACGGACGGGTGGTACTCGCGCAAGAAGGAGCGGAACTGGTTGGGTCTGCCGAGTTCGCGGCACCAGCTCGTCCCACGGGCCTCTGGCTTTGGGGGAGTTCGGACGGCTCCGGTTTCACAAGAGGTGACCGCGGACACGGCGCCTGTCTCCGCCCGCGAGGCCACCGCACCGTGAATGCGATGAACGATGGACCGGGGGCCCGCCGGGGGAGGTCCCGCTCCCGCGTCGCGATGCCGAGCGTACCTGCCAACGACGCGTACGGATACGGGTACCCTCGCGCTCGCGAGGCGTTGCGGGCGCGGTGATGACCTCGGCAAGCAGCACAGGCCCGTCGTGGGACCGCGGAGTTCAGGGGCTGGTCGGCCGGCGAGGCGGTGGGACGGTGCGGAGTAGTTCCCACAGGGGACGTGAGCCGGCCGCCCACACTCCGAGGGTGTGGCGGTCGACCACGTGGAGGCGCTGTTGCTTGCGAAGGCCACGGCGGGTGCGGTGACCCGTCCGTTGGTGATGATGACCGCGATGTCGGCGCCGTGGACCTGGCGGGCGGTGCCGTTGAGGACCTGGAGGTCCGGTGTGCCCACTGAGGAGCCGGCCAGGCCGTTGCGGCGGTGTTTGCACTGGATGACCCAGCGTCGCCCGTAGGGGTCGGTGGCTGTCACGTCGGCGCCTAGGTCTCCGCCGCCCCCGACGCGGACGGCATCCTTGCAGCCGTCACGGTGCATCAGATCCCGTACCGGCCCTGCTGGACGCCGACCTGCCTCTCGCCGAGAGCGTCATCTCGGCCGACTGCAAGGTCGACGACCTCCAGCGTGACCTCGAGGAGCGGGCCATCGCCACCGAACTGCGGACCGTCGTCACCTCCCTGCGCATGAGCGCGGACCTCGAGCGCTGTGGCGACCTCGCCGCCCACGTGGCCAAACTCGCCCGCCTGCGCTTCCCCGGCCACACCGTCCCGGACGGCCTGCACCGCACCATCCTGGAGATGGGACAGCTCGCCCAGCGCCTGATGGCCCAGGCAGCCGAAGTACTCCTCACCCAGGACATCGACGCCGCCCTCCAACTGGAACGGGACGACGACCGCATGGACGAACTCCACCGAATGATCTTCCAGCACCTGATGGACGACCGCTGGCACCACGGCGTCGAGACCGCCGTCGACGTCACCCTCGCCGGCCGCTACTACGAACGCTTCGCCGACCACGCCGTCGCCGTCGCCCAACGTGTCGTCTACCTCGTCACCGGCGAACACGCCGACGACTACATCCCCGACACTCCGCTTTCACCCTGACCGACCCGTTCAAGGATCGCAGTCGGCGAAGCAGCAACCCGGCAGGGGACAACGCACGCTCCTGATGCTCAGCGCGCGGGGGCCGGCGCCCGGGTGTGGAGTCCCCCTGAACCTCCAGTTGGCGCTGCCGGACTGTCAGGGCCGGATGGGGAGGTTGGCCTCCCATCCGTCGAGGAGTCGCTCGAGCCCCAGTTGGAAACCGTGCTCGGCACTGTCGGCCGCGTGGGGAAGTTCGGCGTCACGAATGACTCGGGCGAGGAGTGGATGGCGCCCGGCCCTGACGACTTTGTCGAGGTAGGGCGCGTGGGCGTTCATCCATTCCTGGATGCCGACTCCGGAGCGCCGGACGGCTTCCTGCTGGGCGAGCTCGCCGATGGCGTAGCCGCGGACGAAGGCCTGCAGCGTGTTGACGACGGTGATCATGACGTCGATGTCGAAGCCGAGGGGATCGAGGGCGGCGAGTGCGTGTTCGATGGCGTCGAGGGAGTTCGGTCCAAGCGATGGGCGCCCTGCCGCGAGGGAGGCCATCCAGGGGTGCCGGTGGAAGGCGGCCCGGGAGCGATGGGCCAGTGTCCGCAGGTCGCCGCGCCAGTCGCCGGTGGGGGCAGGCGGGCCGCCGTCTTCGGCCGCTACGGCGTCGAGCATGAGGTCGAGCAGGTCGTCTTTGGATGCCAGGTAGCGGTAGAGCGAGGCTGTGCCCGTTCCCAGTTCCTTGGCGACGCGCCGCATGGACAGTGCCTCGATGCCCTCGGCGTCGGCGATCGCGATGGCGGTGGCGGTGATCTCCGCCCGGGTGCGTGAGGGTGCGGGGCCTTTCGCGGCCCGCTCCGGCCGGTTCCAGACCACCGTGGGAGCGTCGTTCATCGGGTTTCCCTCCTCACTACTGCGCTCACTGTTCGCAGTAGTGCTATCGTAAGCGCCAGTACTGCGAACACTGTATCCGAGTAGAGCGTGTCCAGTCGAAAGGGAAACCACCATGACCACTCCCGTCACGATCATCGGCGCCGGGCTCGGCGGCCTGACCCTCGCCCGGGTCCTGCACCTGCACGGCATCCCCGCGACCATCTACGAAGCCGAGACATCGGCGGACGCCCGCACGCAGGGCGGCCAGCTCGACCTACACGAGTACAACGGCCAGCTCGCCCTCGAAGCGGCCGGCCTCACCGACGAGTTCCGCGCGATCATCCACGAAGGCGGCGAGGCCGTGCGCGTGCTCGACCAGCACGGCGCGGTCCTGCTCGACCAGCCCGACGACGGCACGGGCGGGCGCCCCGAGGTGCTCCGCGGAGACCTGCGTCGGATCCTGCTCGACTCGCTGCCCGGCGAGATGATCCAGTGGGGACACAAGGTCACCGGTGTCCGCCCCCTGGGAGGCGGAAGGCACGAGCTGGCGTTCGCCGACGGGTCGACCGTGACGACCGGCCTCCTCGTGGGCGCGGACGGCGCCTGGTCGAGGGTCCGGCCGCTGCTGTCCGACGCGAAGCCCGAGTACGTCGGCACGTCGTTCATCGAGACCTACCTGTACGACGCCGACCAGCGCCACCCCGCGGCGGCCAAGGCCGTCGGCGACGGTTCCCTGTTCGCCGTCACGGCCGGCAAGGGGATCCTCGGCCACCGGGAGGCCGACGCCGTTCTGCACACGTACGTCGCGCTCAACAAGCCGCAGGACTGGATCGCCGCCATCCTCGCCAGTCCCGAAACGGCGGCGGCCCAGGTCGCGGCGGAATTCACCGGCTGGGCGCCTGAACTCACCGCACTCATCACTGACGGGGAAACCGCCCTCGCCCCGCGCCCGATCAGCGCCCTGCCGATCGGCCACCGCTGGGACCGCGTTCCCGGAGTGACGCTGCTGGGCGACGCCGCCCACCTCATGTCACCGTTCGCCGGGGAAGGCGCCAACCTCGCCATGCTCGACGGCGCCGAACTCGGCAAAGCCATCGCCGCACACCCCGACGACATCGAAGCCGCCCTGGCAGAGTACGAGCAGGCCCTCTTCCCCCGCAGTGCCCGGTTCGCCGCCGAATCCGACCAGAACCACCAGCTCATCTTCGGCGACAACGCCCCCGCCGGCCTGCTCAACCTGCTCACCGGCCAGGAACCGACCGAGTGAGCAGGGCCCACAGATCCGCGATCGTGTGCCGCAGGCGTCGGTCTGACCGCCCCCACGGCCAGCACCCGCACGGACAAGCCGCTGCTGACGTTGAAGCAGATCGCCGCCGCGTTCGGCGACGTGCCGAGCGATCGCGCCGACGCTGGGGCGTGCGTACCGCCCCAGGGAGCGGACGGAGGCGTGGCGGCAGCGGGCCAGCAGCATGGGGGTGGAAGCGGCCAGGAGACCGTCAAGACGTTCGTGTCCTGCATGCTCGGCAAACTCGGGCTTCGCGACCGCGTTCAGGTTGGTCGTGTACGCCTGCCGCCGGGGGCTGGTGATCTGATGGGGGTCCGCACAGCGGCCGGCCGTGCGGCATCGAGGTGGTCGCCTGGACGTGTGGGGGAAGCGGCCGGACGGCGTCGGCTACGACGGCGCCCCGCCCATGGCCAGCGCGGTTCGTGCCAGATCGCGCAGCCAGGCGTGGGCGTGGTCGGTGTCGTAGCGCTGATGCCACGACAGGTATGTCGGTGCCGACGGCAGTTCGAGCGGGAGGGGGAGCACGCCCAGGCCGAGGTCGGCGACCGCTGAGCGCGTGGTGGCTTCGGGGACGCTGATCAGGAGATCGGAGGCGCGCGCGAATTCCAGCGCGGCTGCTTCCGTGGGCGCGGTCGCCACGACGCGGCGGGTGAGGCCGAGGCGCGCGAGGGCGTCGTCGAGGGCGTTGCTGAGGTTTCCGCGTCGCGAGACGGTGACGTGCTCGGCGGAGGCGTACTGCTGTGCGGTGACGGTTCTGACGCGGGTGAGGGGTGTCCCTGCCGCACGACGATGACGAGGCGGGTCTCGCCCACGTTCTCGGCTCGGATGTCCGGTGCGCTCAGGCGGTTGGCGTTCGCCTCCAGGTCGACCTCGCCGCGCCGCAACTCGGGGGGGTCGGTGCTCGAACGGATCGATGCCGCTGTCCAGGGCGACGCGCGGCCGGTGCAGCCCGAGAACTCAACGATCGCACTGGCTCTGCTGGACGAACGACGCAGCAACCTCGCCCAGGCCAGAGTCCGCGCGGTCAACCAGCTCCACGCGCTGCTGCGAGCCCTCCTGCCCGGAGGGGCGCCACGCGATCTGTCCGCGGCCAAAGCCGAGCAGCTGCTGGAGACGGTCGTCCCCGTCGGCCCCGCCAGCTGCCGTCCCAGTGAGCCAATTACCGCGACCATGTTCCGCTGGCGCGCGTGTACAGCCGCAAGCCCCGTCATCCCGGCCGACGGCCACACCACGGTCGGCGCCAGCCCCCGCACCTGGTGCATCACCTCAGGCGCCGCCAGGATTCGCTCAGGGTGCAGCGCGCACGCCAGCACACCGAGCACAACGGACTTGCCCACCCCCGGATTCCCGGTGAACATCCGCAGTCCCCCAGCGCTCTCCGCCCCCGGCAACTGCAACCACTCCGCCAGCAACCGGAGTTGTTCAGCACGCCCGTGGAAATGCGGCGCAGCGCGGTCACGGAAGTGATCCGCGTCGTACGCCTCCAGGAACGGCTGCAGGGAAGGCACCAGGCCCTCCCGAGAAAGGACCTGTGGGTCGTCCACGAAGTTCGTGTTACGGAACAGCTCCAACTCGGGTTTGCCATCCCTCTGCCCGACCGCAACGGAAGTCCCGCCTGTCGTAGCTGGTTGCGGACTGCGACCCGGCACCGCACCGCCCCGAAGGCATGGCGTGTCCTCAACCCACGGTTCGGGTTCGGACCGAAGTATTGAGTGGTTCGGTTGTCATGTCGACCGCTGCTCTGTTGAGGTTGAAGCGTTTCCGCAGAACCCGCGGGATCTACGCCTGGGCGAACCCCACAACCTCATGAAAGGACTCGACTGTGAGTTCCGACAACGAGCAGCCTTCCTTGAGGCATACGGTCGGCTGCCGTCCGGCCGCCCGGAGCGCCTTGCCGGACACATACCACTGTCGGGGGAACGCTGAACTGCCCTGAACCTCGGGGCCTGACGAACTCTTCACGTCGCACAGGCCGCTACCGCCGGTTGTGCGGTCGCGCGATTGCCCACGGGGGCCGGCCCGCACCTCACTGCGGCGAGCTGCACGCCGTCAACGGCGCAGTTCGCCATCCTGCCCATTATCCGTGACGACCCCCCGGGTTACGGATCTCTCGGCGGTTCACCAGACGGCGCGCCATTGATCTTCTACGTGTCGCCGCCCTCTGTAGCTGACCCCTCACTCCGCCCCGCAGCCGCCCATACGCCGGCAGCCCGGCATGGCGGTTTCCTTCGCGTGCCTGCGCGCTCGACCACAGCACACACCCCCACATCGATCAAGGAGTATCCGTGAACCCGCTCAGAACTCGCCGCTCCGCCCTGAAAACGCTGGGGTCGGCGGCTCTGCTGAGCGCCTCCGCCACCGTCCCGCTCGCTACGCCCGCTGTTGCGGACGAACGGCGGACGCACCTGTCCGTGGCGCTCGACTGGTACGACACAACGGCCGCGACCATCGCGGCGGCCGGCGTGGCTACCCAGATCACCAACAGCCGGACCTGGGCCATCAGCTGGCTGGCAGCAGCCCGAGCCACCCGCCAGGTGCCGCCCTGCGCAGACCGGAGCACGTTCCAGGACGCGGCCCTGGCATCCGCCGTGCACGACTGCCTGGTGGCGCTGGTCCCGTCCCGCACCCAGGAACTGGATACCGCTTTGCGCTCGACGCTGGACCGCGTTCCGGACGGACCGGCCAAGGCGAAGGGCATCGCGGCCGGTGCGCGTCAGGCACGGCTGATCCTGGCCTCCCGCGAGGGCGACGGCCTGGACCCGACCTCGGTGAACGCGCCGTTCACCGTGCCGCCGGCAGCGCCCGGTGTGTGGCGGCCGACCCCGCCCGACTACGCCCCGGCCATACAGTACGGCAATCGGATAGCAAGGCCCTTCCTGCTGAACACCCCCGACCAGTACCGGGTGCCCGCACCGCCCGCCCTGGACTCCGCGCGCTACCGCGCCGACCTGGCCGAGGTCCGCGCGTACGGGGCCGCGGACAGCACCGTACGCAGCAAGCGGCAGACCGAGACCGCCACCTTCTGGTACAGCACCTCCCTGACCCTGTACACCGAGCCGCTGCGGGTCGCCCTGGTCCGGATGCCGCAGTCCACCGTCGCACAGGCCAGGCTGGTCGCTCTGTTCCATGTCGCCCTGGTGGACACGCAGATCGCCACCTCCGACAGCAAGTACGCTCACCTGCGCTGGCGCCCCGTCACCGCCATCCGCACGGGCGCCATCGACCCTGATCCCCAGTGGACACCGCTGCACACCGCACCGGCCCACCCCGAATACCCCAGCGGCCACAACACCTACGCCGGTGCGGCGGAATTGGTCCTGCGGGCGTTCACGGGGCCGCGCACCGCACCGTTCGCGCTGACCAGCCCCACCGCACCCGGAGTGACCCGCACCTACACGGCCTGGAGCCAGCTCTCCCAGGACAACCTGGTAGCCCGCGTGTACTCCGGCATCCACACCCGCTCCGCCGACGAAGTCGGTCTCGTCCTCGGCAAGCAGGTCGCGGCGCACACGCTGCGCAATGCCGCCCGCTTGTGGCTGAGCCAGCCGTAGGACTGACGGAGGGTCCAGGTTCCGCAGTGTGGCCCCTGTCCGGAACTCATTGACCGGAGGGGTGGGCCTGGGCACCTGAGCCGACCCGGTCCCCGCAGGATCGTCAACCGCCGACACCGCCGTCCGACCCGCAACGCGGGCCAGTCCGAAAACACCCCGGACCTTGACCGGTCCGGGGCGTCTTGCGCCAGTGTCTCCCACCGCGATCCCAGGGACGCGGGCCTCCGCGCGCGGTGCCACCAGCACCGCGACTGCCTGCGCAACACGCAGAACAGCAGGTGGAACCGATGAGCCGGTCAGCTCGCCATGCCCCCCGATCCTGAAAACCGAATTCACAGGCAAATTCGTCAATCCGAGGCAACCAACACGCAGATGCATACATAGGTTCACGGGAAACAATTCTGTGAACCGACGCAACCAATATCCCACTTGTGCGTGATTCAAGGCATAGAACGCAGTTGACCGCTGCCGTCGACACGCACAGCACGTCCCCCGCGCACAGGAGGTTTCATGTCAGCCCTCAACGCACAGCCGCCGCATCGGAATCACGGGCCCGCAGGGTTGGGCACCCGTCGCCTCGGATCGGGTCTCGCCGCCTGCGCCCTCTCGCTCGCCCTCGCGGCGACCGCGACCGCTTGCCAGATCAAATCCGATGTGAAGGCATCAGCTTCGGGCAGCAAGGCGGAGCAGGTTCCGGCCGGCAAGGAGGGCTCCGGCGATCAGGGCGTCACGGACCCCACGCCGCAGACCGTAAAGGCCAAACCGGTCGCCACGCCTTACAGCGGCAGCAAGTTCGGTGGCGTCGTGGGCAGGCTGTTCAGCGACCTTCCCAAGGGGGAGACAGAAGGTTGCACCGCCACCGTGGTGAAGGATCCGGCGCACCCGGGCAAGTCGAACCTCGTCTGGACGGCGGGGCACTGCGTCCACGGCGGCAAGGGAGGCGCCTGGCACCGCAACATAACGTTCATGCCCGCGTTCAACGACAACGGACTTCCGGTCAGCCGCATCAAGGCCGCGGCGCCGGAGGACCTCGCCCCGTTCGGGGTCTGGAAGGCAGACGATGTCTCGACACCCTCCCAGTGGATCTCCGAGGGGAGCATCGGGGAGTCGGGCGACGGCATGCCCTACGACTTCGCCATTGTGCATGTGACGGGCGCCAAGGGGTCCAAGTCCCTTGAGGAGACGGTCGGTTCGGCCGTGCCCATCGACTTCGACGCTCCTCGGATGAAGGACATCGGGAAGGTGGCTGTGCGGGGATACCCCGATGCCATGCCGTTCGGCGGTGTCAAGATGCTCTCCTGTGAGGATCGGCCGACGCGCCTGACCATGAAGGCCGGCCAGCCGACGCTGTACCGCATCGGCTGCACCATGACGAAGGGTGCGTCGGGCGGCGGCTGGTTCATGGAGGGCGCGGACGGCAATCCCGTGCTGGTGTCGAATACCTGCTATGGCCACTTCAAGGGGGCGCGATGGCTGGCGGGACCGCACCTCGGCCCCGAGGCGAAGACCCTCTTCAGCACCATGAGCAAGAAGCACGCCGGCGCATAGGCCTGGTCGGGCGAACGGTCGTCGTCGGCCGGCCCAAGGCCCGCACGGCGGCGAGCATCTCGGTCCAAGACGCACGCCTCGTCTCCAGCGCCGCAGACAGCCGCTCGAAGCCGCATGAAACAGGCCCCCCGAAGGTTCGTTTCGGGGGGCTTGGTTTCCTGCGCGATGCGGCGCCCCCAGCCGAAGTCGATTTCAGGCTTCCGGCGGCATCCCATGCGCACGGCGCCTGCCTTCGACCGCGGGGTGGGTGTGCGGGCCGTGGTACAGCCGGATGCGGGAGATGGCCCGCATCGCGATCGGTCCGGCCACGGACAGGCGTCCCGAGCGTTGCCCGCTCACCGCCACGACCGGGTGTGGCCGCGTCGGCCCGCCCACATCCTGTGCTTAACCGCCGACGACTCGCCATGTGCAACACCCCGGGGGCGCGGGTGGGCAGGGCGACAATGCCAAGCCAGTCGCTGGTCAGCCTTGCCGGCGGAAGTCCATCATGTAGAAGACCTTGTCGTAGCGGTGGTCGCCGACCGCGACGAAGTCGGCGAGACGGCCGTATTCAGTGAAGCCCAGGGACCGGTAGAGGTGCAGGGCACTGGTGTTGTCACCACGGGCGTCCAGGGTGAGGACCTCGATACCCGATGCCCGGGCGTCAGCGATCAAGGCATCTGCCAGCGCCCGACCGATGCCACGCCCATGGGCAGCAGCATCTACCGCGATCTTCTCCAGATCGGCGTGTGGCCGATGGGTCGGTCGGGCGTAGCGCAGCCAGTACCCCAATCCCACAAGCCGACGGTCGAGGTAAGCGGCACGCAGGGCCGCATCCCCAGCCTGCACCGCAGAGATGACGAGGCCGAGCTGTTCCGCCACCTCGTCCCGAGAGGGTGGTTCGACCCAGCCCAGCGCAGCCCCTCCCCTGACCAGCTCCGCCAGGATCTGGTGGGCCGACTCCGCAAACCGGGCTTCCAGCTCCGAATCGGAAGTCAGTTCCTTGGCGTCGAGGATGGCGGGCTCAGTAGTCACAGTGCTGGTCATAGCCGGATTCATGACCGGCAGAATAGGGCTGTGATTGCAGATCTTGCCAGGTCGGGAGGCTGTCCGATCGGCAAGGTTGGCCGTCCAGCGGGTGATGGTGCTGCTGGCGCTCGCCGGGAGGGCACCGGGTTTCGGTGATCTCACCGCGGGGTGCAGGCCGATGAGGACCATGGTCAATCGAAGTAGTTGCGGTTCTGGCGCACGAAATCTGCAAAACCGATGGCTGCATGGCCCGTGAGGTCGGCCACGGTTGAAGTGACGGTCTCGGCACCGCCGTCGCGGTAAGCGCGGGCAACTCCGATGAGGGCATCGACGTGGAACTCCGGCATCCCGCGACTCAGCAGTGCCGCGCGCGCTTCGTCGTCCGGCAGGCCCACATAGCGCACCGACTTGCCGAGGACCTCGGAAAGCACTTCGGCGGCCTCAGCGTAGGTCAGCGCCTCCGGCCCGGTGAGGTCATAGACGCAGCCGTCGTGGCCATCAGTGGTGAGAACCCTCGCCGCAACGCAGGCGATATCGCCGATGTCGATGAAGCTTATGGGTGCAGTGATCAATGGGAAACTGAACTCCCCGACCTCGCGGACGGACCGCTGACGCAGGAAGTTCTGCAGGTAGAAGTTGGGACGCAAGATCGTCCAGGGCAAACCGGACGTAACCAGCGACTGTTCGACAGGCTGATGCAGCCGGGCGATCGGTGAGAGTCCCTCGTCCGCCCTCCAGACCGACAGCTTGACCACCCGGACACCCACCGCACGCGCGGCTTCCAGCATGTTGAGTTCGTGCGTCGTTTGGGCGGGGCTCGTTGCCCCGAGAAGGAATACGGCCTCGATGCCATCGAGCGCAGGAGCGATCGTGTCCGGCATGGCCAGATCGAGCGTCACTGCTTGACCGCCCGCTTTGATCACCTGAGCGGTGATGTGCGGATCACGGTAAGCCGCCCGCGCGGCCACGCCATCGGCATGAAGACGAGTGAGGAGAGCCGTTCCGACGTTCCCGCTCGCGCCAGTCACCAGAATCATCGTCACATCCTCCCAGGCGATAGCAGCGAACATGCCAAGAACCCGATCGCACCATCCTGGGTCCGTTCCTTTCGTTGGGCGGCGAGCACATCGGGATGGCGGGCGTGGGCGTTGCGCCAGCGCCGGCAGCCATGCGGGGCCGGGGTCTGCACAGGGTGGCTGCCGTGGCGGGAGTTGGCCAGGTGAACTGCCGCAGAGGACAGAAATGGGCCTCGATCGGGTTGGCCCGGGAGGCGTAGGTCGGAGTGAAGCACAGCTCGACTTGTTCTTCTTGGCCCGGCGGCGGATGTCGACGCCGGTGTAGGCAGAGAGGTTGTCCAGGATGATGTAGATGCGGGTCCGTCGGGTCGGGCCTCACAGTTCGGCCCTGACCGTGGAACAGCGGGCGGACTGCACGCAGTTCGGGCCCGCTATGGACAGGATCTCGACGGCACCCATGCGTACCCCGCTCCCGACGACGCGCCCGCCCGATTCCCCCGGTTCCGCGCGACGGACCTGCCCTCCGGCCGCGTAGAGCAGACGACGGATTCATCCACGGAGGGGACTGCACAGTGACATCGCGTGCACTCAAGGGGGCATCGAGGGGTGCCAGGGGGACGGCGATCGCGGTGACGGCGATGGCCGTGCTGACCGCGTCGCAAGCGCCGAGGGCGGTTTCGGCCGAGGCCGCGGAGCCCGCGCGGAGGGCGGCACCCACCGAGCACGGCCTCAGCGTGTCCGGCGACACCCCGTACCGCACCGGTCTTCCCCCGCTGCGGGCGCGGAAGAAGAGCTCGGCACAGGGCGTGACGGGCGGCGGTGCCCTGCCCGCGACCGTGTTCGCGGCGTACCGGCGTGCCGAGGAGGAGCTGGCGCGCAGCGCGCCCCGCTGCCGGCTGCACTGGCAGCTGCTGGCCGCGATCGGTCAGGTGGAGTCCGGGCAGGCACGGGGCGGCTGGGTGACCCCGGACGGTACGACCGTGAAGCCCATCCTCGGTCCGCGGCTGACCGGCGGCGCCTTCGCCGTCGTGGCGGACACCGACGGCGGCGCGTACGACGGGGACATGGTGTACGACCGCGCGGTCGGCCCGATGCAGTTCATCCCGTCCACCTGGGCCCGCTGGGGAGCGGACGGCAACGGCGACGGACGGACGGACCCGAACAACGTCTACGACGCGGCGCTCGCCGCCGGCCGCTACCTGTGCGCGGGCGGCCGGGACCTGTCGAACCCCGCCGACCTGGACCGGGCTGTCCTGGGCTACAACCACTCGGACACCTACCTGCGCACCGTCACGGCGTGGTACGCGTACTACCTGACCGGACATCGCGTGGTGCCGGACGCGTCCGACGGATCCCGGTCGGACCGGACGAAGAGGCCGAAGCCCTCGTCGCCGAAGCCCTCGTCGCCGAAGCCGTCGGACGACCGGAAGACGGGGCCTGATCCTTCGCGCACGCCGTCGACGTCGACCACCTCCCCCTCCCCCGGCCCGTCCCCCAAGGCCGGCGTCCCGAAGGAGTCCGGGACGGCGCGGGTTCCCCTCCCCGAGCCGACCCTGACGCTGCCCGGCGGCGGTGTGCTGCCCGACGCTGGGCCGCTGACCACCGGCAACGGCTGGAACACGATGCGCGTCACCCCCTCCACAACTGCCACTACTCGGCGGTAATGTCGCCACCCGCCGGAAGCACAGGACCGGCGGGTGAGTGCGAAGGGGCCCTCATGGCGACAGACATGCCTGCGGACACAGCGGCCGGGGACGAGCGTTGGCGGCGCGTCTGGAGCCATCGCGAGCACCTGCTCAAGGTGGCCCGGCGGCGATCCATGAGCCAGGAGGACGCCGAGGACGCCGTTCACGAGGCGATGCTGCGGGCCGCGGAGCGCCCGGACCTCGACGACGAGCGGCTCGGCGCCTGGCTGACGACGGTGACCATGCGGCTGTGCGTCGACCGGCACCGACAGGTCAACCGCGAGGCCGAGGTGGGCAGCCGCCCCACACTCGTCGCGCCGGGCCCGGTACCCGTCGAGGAGGCGGTGTGCGACCGGGCAGAGGCGAAGTGGCTCGCCGTGCGCAGCGGTGAGCTGCCCGCCCGGCAGGCGGAGGCGCTCCGGCTGAGGTCCGAGGACCTGGACGTGAGCCAGGTCGCGGTACGGATGGGGCTCAGCTACCGGACCGTCGAGTCGCTGCTCGCCCGGGCACGGCGGACACTGCGCGCCTCGCTGGCCGGGACGCTCGGACTGGTGCTGTTCCTGGTCGGGCGCGGGCGGCTGCGCGGGGGCACCCATGCCCAGGCGGTCGCGGTCACCTCGACGGCGGCGACCCTGGTGGTGGCGGGATTCGTGCTGCCGTACGCGCTCGACGGGGGCGGAAACGAGAACGGTCCGGTGCCACGGCCGGCGGTGTCCAGCGATGCGCAGGTCCTGCGCAGCGAGGCCACGGGCCGCGGGCACGCCCCCAGGACGCCCGCCCACTCGCCCCCGGCGCCCGGGGCTCGAGGCCGGACGCCGTCACCCGCCGGGGAAACGTCCCTGCCGCTGCCCGTGCCGCCCCTGCCGGACGTGTCCGCGTCCCCGCTCCCGGAGCTGTCGGCGCCGCAGGTCCCGCAGGTGCCCGAGGTGCCGAAGGTGCCGGGCCTGCCGACCGCAGTGCCGGGCCTGCCGACGAAGTCGGTCGCCTCGTCGCTTCCGTCGCTTCCCCAGGCCTCGGCCGTACCGACCGCTCCGCTCTCCGTCCCCGCCCCGAGGACGCCTTCGCGCATGCCGTCGCCGAAGCTGCCGTAGCACCCCGTACACGCGTCCGTAAAAAATTCTTCGTCCGCCGCGACGGACGCCCCTCCCCTGCCCGTAGAGCAGATGTCGGAGCTGCTCCACGGGCGAAGGGTGCAACCGGATGGGTATCGAGATCTGTGTGGAAGGGCTGACCAAGTCCTTCGGCCACCAGGTCATCTGGCAGGACGTCTCGCTGACGCTGCCCGCCGGGGAGGTCTCGGTGATGCTCGGTCCCTCGGGGACGGGCAAGTCGGTGTTCCTCAAGACGCTCGTGGGGCTGCTGAAGCCGGAGCGGGGCTCGGTGAAGGTCGCGGGCCGGGACATCACCCGCCTGCGCGAGCACGACCTGTACGAGGTACGGAAGCTGTTCGGCGTGCTGTTCCAGGACGGCGCGCTGTTCGGCTCGATGAACCTGTACGACAACATCGCCTTCCCGCTGCGCGAGCACACCCGCAAGTCCGAGAGCGAGATCAAGCGGATCGTCCTCGAAAAGATGGACATGGTCGGGCTGATCGGTGCAGAAGGGAAGCTGCCCGGCGAGATCTCCGGCGGTATGCGCAAGCGGGCCGGGCTCGCCCGTGCTCTGGTCCTGAACCCGGAGATCATCCTGTTCGACGAGCCGGACTCGGGCCTGGACCCGGTCCGCGTGGCCTACCTCAACCAGCTCATCGTCGACCTCAACGCACAAATCGACGCAACCTTCCTGATCGTCACCCACGACATCGCCTCGGCCCGTCAGGTCCCGGACAACATCGGGCTGCTGTTCCGGCGCGAGCTGGTGATGTTCGGGCCCCGCGCGAAGCTGCTGGCCAGTGACGAGCCCGTCGTACGGCAGTTCCTGAACGGCCGGATGCAGGGGCCGATCGGCATGGCGGAGGAGAAGGACGCGGCCCAGGTCGAGCAGGAGCTGGCCCAGATCGGCGAGGGCGGCCCGCCCGATGCGCTGACTCCCCGCCTGCTCCCCAGCCCCGGCATCACCCGCCCGCCCCGCTGGGAGGCGATCGCCAGACGCGAGGCAGAGCTGCACGGGACGGGGGTGACGGGCACATGAGATTCTCCCCGACGGGTGCGCTCCGGCACTCGGGCAACCTCTTCGCGATGGCACTGGACGTCGTCCGGACCCTCCCCCGGCGCCCCTTCCAAGCGCGGGAGTTCATCCAGCAGGCGTGGTTCGTCGCGAGCGTCACGATCCTGCCGACGGCTTTGGTCTCCATCCCCTTCGGGGCGGTCATCGCGCTACAGATCGGCAGCCTGACCAGGCAGTTGGGCGCACAGTCCTTCTCCGGTGCCGCGTCCGTGCTCGCCGTGCTGCGGGAGGCCTCGCCGATCGTCACCGCGCTGCTGATCGCGGGCGCGGGTGGCACGGCGATCTGCGCGGACCTCGGGGCGCGCAAGATCCGGGACGAGATCGACGCGATGCAGGTGCTCGGCATCGACCCGATCCACCGGCTCGTCGTACCGCGGGTGCTGGCGTCGATGGTCGTGGCCGTGCTGCTCAACGGCCTCGTCTCGGTGGTCGGTGTCGCGGGCGGCTACTTCTTCAACGTCGTCCTCCAACACGGCACTCCCGGCGCCTACCTGGCGTCCTTCACCACCCTCGCCCAGCTCTCCGACCTGTGGGCGGCGGAGATCAAGGCGCTGGTGTTCGGGGCCATCGCGGCGATCGTCGCCTCGTACAAGGGGCTGACTGCGCAGGGCGGTCCGAAGGGCGTGGGCGATGCCGTCAACCAGTCCGTGGTGATCACCTTCATGTTGCTGTTCGTGACCAACTTCGTGATGACTGCCGTGTACTTCCAGGTCGTCCCGCAGAGGGGGTAGCCGATGAGACCGCAAAGACTCCTCGATCGCCCCTTGCGCTCACTCGAAGAGCTGGGCGCCCAACTCTCCTTCTACGGACGCTCCTTGGCTTGGACGGGCCGCACCCTGCGCCGCTACAAGAAGGAGATCCTGCGGCTGCTCGCCGAGGTGAGCTTCGGGCGCGGCGCGCTCGCCGTCGTCGGCGGCACGGTCGGTGTGATCGCGTTCCTGTCCTTCTTCACCGGCACCGAGGTCGGCCTCCAGGGCTACGCGGCCCTCAACCAGCTCGGCACCTCCAACTTCGTGGCGTTCCTGTCGGCGTACTTCAACACCCGGGAGATCGCCCCGCTGGTGGCCGGACTCGCTCTGTCCGCGACGGTCGGCGCCGGGTTCACCGCGCAACTCGGTGCGATGCGGATCAGCGAGGAGACCGACGCGCTGGAGGTGATGGGCGTCCCGTCGCTGCCGTTCCTGGTGACGACGCGGATGATCGCCGGCTTCGTCGCGGTGATCCCGCTGTACGTGATCGGGCTGCTGTCCTCGTACCTGGCCGCCCGCACCATCACCACCGGCTACTACGGACAGTCGACCGGCACGTACGACCACTACTTCCACCAGTACCTGCCGCCCGTCGACATGTTCTGGTCCTTCGGCAAGGTGATCGTCTTCGCACTGCTGATCATCCTGGTGCACTGCTACTACGGCTACCACGCGAGCGGCGGCCCGGCCGGTGTCGGCGTCGCGGTGGGCCGGGCGGTGCGGACCTCGATCGTCGCCATCAACGTCCTGGACTTCTTCCTGAGCCTCGCGATCTGGGGCGCCAACACGACCGTACGGATAGCGGGGTGAGAGCGGTGCGCATGCGCAGAATGAGACTCAGGCTGTACGGCATCGCGTTCCTCGCCGTGCTCGCCCTGCTGCTGTCGCTCGCGGTGGCCGTCTACCAGCAGGCGTTCACCTCCGTCGTGCCCGTCACCCTGGAGGCCGACACCCTCGGCAACCAGCTCGATCCCCGCGCCGACGTCAAGCTGCGCGGGCTGCTGGTCGGCGAGGTGCGTGAGGTACATGCCGACGGCACGAAGGCGACCCTCGACATCGCGCTCAAGCCGCGGTACGTGTCGTACATCCCCTCGGACGTGCACGCGCGGCTGCTGCCCAAGACGCTGTTCGGCGAGAAGTACGTCGACCTCGTCGCTCCCGCCGGCGCCGCGCACGCGTCGGCCCGGCCCATCCGTGCGGGCGACGTCATCACCCAGGACCGCACGAAGGTCGGCATCGAGGTACAGCAGCTGATGAACGACCTGCTTCCGCTGCTGCGCACGGTCCGGCCGGGTGAACTCAACGCCGCGCTTTCGGCGTTCGCCACCGCGTTGGAGGGCCGCGGCGACCGGATCGGCGACAACCTCACCCGGGTCGAGGGCTATCTGCGCCGCCTCAACCCGCACATGCCCTCCCTCAAGGAGGACATCACGCGATTCGCGGACGTCGCCGAGGTGTACGGCGACGCCGCGCCCGACCTGATGCGGATCCTGCGCAACACGGTCACCACCAGCCGAACGATCGTCGAGAAGAGGAGCCAGTTGGCCTCGGCTCTGCGCGCGACCGCCTCCGTGGCGGGCACGGCGAACGACTTCCTGTCCGAGAACGGCGACCGGCTGATCACCCTGGGCCGGGTCTCCCGCCCCACGCTGGAGCTGTTCGCCCGCTACTCCCCCGAGTACCCGTGCCTGTTCCAGGGCCTGGTCCGGCAGGAGAAGGCGTCACAGGACGCTTTCCGGGGCGGCGAGATGCGGATCACCCTTGAGATCGTCCGGCCGCAGGGGGCGTACCGACCCGGTGAGGAGCCGGTGTACGGCGAGCGGTCCGGCCCGAACTGCCGTGGCCTATCGCATCCTCAGGTGCCCGGCCCGAAACCCCATCTCAATGACGGTACGTCGGCCGGTGATTCCGGCGGCGCACTCCCCGGAGGTGTCGACGTGTCCGCCACCCAGGCCGAGCAGCGGGCCGTCGGCTCGCTCGTGGCCCCCGTCATGGGCGTCCCCGCGGACCAGGTGCCGCCCGTGGCGACCCTGCTGTTCGGACCGCTCGCGCGCGGAACGGCGGTGAGTGTCGCATGAGCAGGTCAGGAGCCCGGCAGACCGCCGCCCCGCTGGTCAAGTTCAGCCTCTTCGCGCTGGTCACGATCGCGGCGACGGCGCTGCTCGCCGCCACCATCGTCAACGTCTCCTTCACCCCCAAGGACACCTATCACGCGGTGTTCACCGACGTGACCGGGCTGGAGACCGGCGACGACATCCGGGTGGCCGGAGTGCGGGTGGGAGAGGTCGAGGGTATCCGGATCAAGGACCGGACCCTGGCGGAGGTCACGTTCACCGTCAGCGCGGACCGGCCGCTGCTCGCCGGGACCCACGCGGTCGTCCGCTACCGCAACCTGGTCGGGCAGCGGTACATCGCGCTCACCGAGGGCGCGGGCGACGTCACCGCCCGGCTGCGGCAGGGCGGCACCATCCCGCTGTCCCGGACCCAGTCGGCGCTGGACCTCAACGCCCTGCTGAACGGCTTCAAGCCGCTGTTCGCCGCGCTCAGCCCGAGCGACGTCAACCAGCTCGCCACCGAGATCGTCCAGACCCTCCAGGGCGAGGGCGGCACGGTGAACAGCCTGCTCGCGCACACGGCCTCGCTCACCAGCACCCTCGCCGACCGCGACAAGCTGATCGGATCGGTGATCGACAACCTCAACACCGTCCTGGAGACGCTCGACAAACGCGGTTCCCGCTTCTCCGGGCTGCTCACGCAGCTGCGCCGGGTGGTCTCGGGGCTGTCCGCCGACCGCAGGCCCATCGGGGAGTCACTGGTGAGCATCGGCGACCTCACGGACGTCACGTCGGGGCTGCTGAAGGACGCGCGTCCACCGCTGAAGGACGACATCGCCGGGCTCGGCGATCTCACCGGAACGCTGAACAAGAACGAGAACACCGTGGAGGGCGTCCTGAAGCGGCTGCCGAACAAGCTCAACGCGCTGACGGGGACCGCCTCGTACGGCTCGTGGTTCAACTTCTACCTCTGCGACTTCGACGGCCGGATCGTGCTGCCGAAGACCAAGCGGGTGATCACTCCGGAGCTGCACGTGGCACGGGCGAGGTGTGGCGGATGAGCATGCGCATCAGGCGGCGCAGTGTCCGCCGACCCGAGCCACTGGTGAAGGTACGCGTCCTGCCGCCGAAGCTGCCGAGACTTCCCAGGCTCCTGCCGAAGCGCAAACCCCGACCCGAACCCCTCGTGAAGGTACGCGTCCTGCCGCCCAAGCTGCCGAAACTTCCTCGGCTCCTACCGAAGCGCAAACCCCGACCCGAACCCCTCGTGAAGGTACGCGTCCTGCCGCCCAAGCTGCCCAAGCTGCCCAGGATTCGGCTCAAGCGCCCGCGCCTGAAGCCCTTCCGTGAACGTAACGCGGTCGTCGTCGGCGCCGTCGGCCTCGCCGTCCTCGCGCTGCTCACCGTTGCCGCCTTCAACGCGGACAGCCTGCCGCTGATCGGCGGCGGCGACACCTACAGCGCGGCCTTCTCCGAGGCCGGCGGGCTCAAGCCGGGCGACGAGATACGGATCGCCGGGGTGAAGGTCGGCAAGGTCGAGGGCGTCGACCTGGACGGCGACCACGTCAAGGTGACGTTCAAGGTCAAGGGGCACCCGGCGTTCGGGACCGACACGGGTGCGTCGATCCGTGTCAAGACGATCCTCGGCGCGAAGTACCTGGCCCTGTACCCGAAGGGGCCCGGCCAGTTGAAGCCGGGCAGCGAGATCCCGCTCCGTCGGACCGTGCCGGCGTACGACGTCGTCCAAGCATTCAGCGACCTGACGACCACCACCGAAGAGGTCGACACGGACCGGCTCGCGAAGGCGCTGGACACGATCTCCGTCACCTTCCAGGACTCCCCTGAAGAGGTGCGGGCGTCGATCAAGGGGCTGTCGCGGATCTCCCGGACCGTGGCCGCCCGTGACAAGGCGCTGCGCGGGCTCCTCGACCATGCCAACGGAGTCACCGAAGTGCTGGCCGGTCACACGAAGGACTTCTCCGCGCTGGTGAAGGACGGTGACGCCCTGTTCAAGGAGATCGGCAGGCGGCGAGCGGCGATCCACAAGCTGCTCAAGAGCTCCGCGCTGCTGGGCATCGAGCTGTCCGGCCTGGTCGACGACAACAGCAAGGAGATCGGGCCCGCACTGAAGAACCTCAACACCTTCGTGACGATGCTCGAACGCAACCAGACGAGCCTCGACCGCAGCGTCCGGCTGCTCGCGCCCTACGTACGGCTCTTCACCAACACCCTCGGCGACGGCCGCTGGTTCGACTCCTACATCCAGAACCTGGTCGCCGCCCCGGTCACGCCACGGACGGGAGGCACCCGATGACCCGCCGACTCCTGGCCCTGTTCACCGCGCTCGCGATCGTCGTCGGCCTCGCCGTCGGCCTGTGGCCGGGCCCCGGCCCCGTCCGTGTCACGGCGTACTTCCCGCGCACCGTCGGCATCTACCCCGGTTCCGACGTCCGCGTCCTCGGCGTCCGCATCGGCGAGGTCAGGAAGATCACCCCGGAGGGCGACCGGGTGCGGGTGGACCTGGAATACGACCGGGGCCGCAAGGTCCCCGCCGACGCACAGGTCGCCATCGTCAACTCCTCGGTGGTCAGCGACCGTTACGTGCAGCTGCTGCCGGTGTACCGCAAGGGCGCGGTGTTGCGGGACGGAGACGTCATCCCCGAGTCCCGTACGGCCGTCCCCGTCGAGCTGGACCGGATCTTCGACAGCCTGCACACCACCGCCGAGGCACTCGGCCCGAACGGTGCCAACAAGAAGGGCTCGCTGTCCCGGCTGCTCGGGGTGAGCGCGGACAATCTCCAGGGGCAGGGCGAGAACCTCAACCAGACGGTGGAGGACCTGTCCCAGGCGGTCACGACGCTGTCCCACGGTCGCGGCGACCTGTTCGGGACCGTGCGGAACCTTCAGGTGTTCACGGCCGCGCTGGCGGCGGACGACACCAGCGTGCGGTCGTTCAACACCGACCTCGCCGACGTGGCCGGGCAGCTCGCCGGGGAGCGCAAGGATCTCGCGGCCGCGCTGAAGTACCTGGCCGCCGCACTCGGCGACGTGTCCGGCTTCGTGAAGGGCAACAAGAAGGCGCTGACCGCGGACGTGAAGGGCCTGGCCAAGGTCACCAAGGTCCTCGTCACCCAACGGGACGCTCTGAAGGAGCTGTTGACCGTCGCCCCCACGGGCCTGTCGAACCTGCAGAACGCCTACAACCCCGCCGCCGGCACCCTCGACACCCGCAACAACGCGCAAGCCTCGCAGGATCCGTCAGCTCTACTCTGCTCGATCCTGAAGACGACCGGCGACGACCACGACAACTGTGCCGGGCTGAAGAAGCTCTTCGACTCCCTGCCCAAGGTTCCGTCGGCCCCGGCGTCGACGGGCACGGTCGACAAGACCCTCGGCGGAATTCTGGGGGCACCGGCATGAGCGTGCAGCGCAAGGGGCGGGTGGCCGCCTGGACGGCGGTCGGCTCGCTGCTGCTGACCGGCTGCGAGTTCAACGGCTGGTACGACGTCCCGCTCCCCGGCGGCGCCGCCTCGGACGGTCACGCCTACCACGTCACCGTCGAGTTCCGGGACGTCCTGGACCTGGTGCCGCAGTCGGCGGTCAAGGTCAACAACGTCACCGTCGGCGCGGTCGAGAAGGTGGAACTGAACGGCTGGCACGCCCGCGTGCGGCTCAGGATCGCCGACTCGGTGAAGCTGCCCGGCAACGCGGTCGCCGATCTGAGGCAGACCAGCATGCTCGGCGAGAAGTACGTCGCCCTGTCCGCGCCGGCCGGCACGCGGCCCGTCGGACGGCTGCGCGACGGCGACCGCATCCCGCTGTCCCGCAGCGGCCGCAACCCGGAGGTCGAGGAGGTGCTGTCGGCCCTGTCCGCGCTGCTCAACGGCGGCGGGGTGGCCCAGCTGAAGACGATCAGCGTCGAGTTGAACAAGGCCCTCAGCGGCCGCGAGGACCGGGTCAGGTCACTGTTCAAGCAGCTCGACACGTTCCTCGGCGGCCTCGACGCCCAGCGGGCGGAGATCGTGCGCGCGTTGAAGGGCGTCGACCGGCTCGCCAAGCGGCTGAAGAAGGAGAAGAAGACGATCGCCCTGGCCGTCGACACCCTGCCGCCCGCCCTGAAGGCCCTCGCCGACCAGCGCAAGGACCTGACGAAGATGCTCACCGCCCTGTCCAACCTCGGCAAGACCGGCACCAAGGTGGTGAACGCTTCCCACGACGACACCGTCGCCAACCTGAAGAAGCTTCAGCCCATCCTGCGGGAACTGAACAAGGCGGGCGACGACCTGCCCAACTCCCTCGAAATCCTCACCACTTACCCGTTCCCGCGCAACGCGACGGACGCCGTCAAGGGCGACTACGTCAACCTGAAGATCACCGCCGACCTCGACCTGGCGGACCTCTACGGCAACGTCACCGGCAAGCCTGGTAAGGGCGGGAAGTCCCCGGCCCCCGGGACCTCGGGTCTTCCCGGCGTCCCCACTCCCACCCCTCTCCCGTCCATCCCGTCCCTGCCGGGCACCCCCTCCGCGCCCTCCGCGCCCTCCGCGCCCTCCGTGCCCACGACGCCCTCCGACGGCAGCACCCTGCTGTGCCCGCCGGTGTGCACCGCTGCCTACGGCACCGCAGACGGCTCGCGTCGCCTTCCGCCGGGGGTCGATCCCGGCCTCGCCGAGCTGATGCTGAAGGGGATACTGCCGTGATCACACGTACGGTCAGAGCCCAGTTGCTCGCCTTCACGGCCGTGACCGCCCTCGGCGTTTCGTACGTCGGCGCCCGGTACACGGGCCTGGTGGACGACGTCCTGCACCGCGGGTACACCGTGCGCGCCGACTTCGCCGAGTCCGGGGGCGTCTTCCCCGGCGCCGAGGTCACCTACCGAGGCGTGCCCGTGGGCCGCGTGGACGATCTGCGGCTGACCGGGTCCGGGATCTCGGTGGCACTGAAGATCGAGGACGGCGCCCCGAGGATCCCGGCCGACACGCTCGCGGTGATCGCCGACCGGTCGGCGGTGGGCGAGCAGTACGTCGACCTCCAGCCACGGCGGTCGGACGGGCCGTACCTCATGGACGGCAGCCCGATCCCACGCAGCCGCACCCGGACCCCGCTGCCGGTCACCGACCTGGTCCTCAGCCTCGACCGGCTGGTCAACTCTGTCGGCAAGGATGATCTGCGGGTCACCGTCGACGAACTGGGCAAGGCGTTCGCCGGCACCGGACCGAACCTGAGCCGGCTGGTGGACTCCGGCAACGCGCTGGTGGAGTCGGCATCCGAGTCGCTCCCCCAGACGGTCTCGCTGATCGAGGACTCGCGGAGGGTGCTCAGGACACAGGCCGACCAGGGCTCGGCCATCAAGTCGTTCTCCCGCGATCTCGCCACGCTCACCGAGCAGTTGAAGTCGAGCGACGGCGATCTGCGCCGGCTGATCGGCAACACTGCGCCCGCCGCGCACGAGGTCGAGTCCCTGCTGAAGTCCACGCGGCCGCACGTGCCGGTCCTGCTGGCCAACCTCATCAGCGGCGGCCAGATCACCGTGGCTCGGCTGCCCGGCGTAGAACAGGCCCTGGTCACACTCCCGCTCAATGTCGCGGGCAGCTACACGGTCATCCCCGGCGACGGCACCACCCACTTCGGGCTCACCGTCAACGCCGACGACCCTCCCGCGTGCACCCGGGGCTACGGCACCCAGCGGCGCGACCCCGCCGACACCGGCACGCGCCCGGCGAACACCGACGCGCACTGCACGGCACCGCGCGGCAGCAAGACCTCCGTGCGGGGAGCGCAGAACGCGCCCGGCGCGACGACCGGGCGGTACAGCACCGACCGGGCCGCGTTCGTGGCCCCGTACGACCCGGAGACCGGCACCGTGACCGGCCCGGACGGAACGCCCGTCGAGATCGGCTCGACGGGCGGGGAACAGACCGTGTTCGGAAAGGAGTCGTGGCAATGGCTGCTCGTGGGACCGATGGTGTGAGAGGCGAGCGCATGAGGCTGCTGTCGGCGGGGCTCGTCGCCGCGACCGTGTTGACGACCGTGCTGTGCGTCTGGCTGGGCCTGAGGCTGGCCGACCAGCGCGCGGCGGAACAGCGCCGTCAGGACATCCTGGCGGCGGCCCGCCAGTCGGCGCTGAGCTTCATCTCGCTCGACTACCGGCACTACGACCGGGACAGCGGCAATGTGCTGAAGGGCGCCACCGGTGAGTTCAAGAAGGAGTTCGCCGTACAGTCCGCACAACTGACCAAGCTGGTTGCGCAGAACAAGTCGGTGTCCGAGGGGCAGATTCTGGAAGCGGGCATCGTGCGGTCCGACGCGCACTCGGCCCGCGTCCTGGTCGTGGCCGACAGCAAGGTGACCAACACCGCCGCGCCCGAGGGCCAGGCGCGCACCTACCGGCTCCAGCTCGACCTCGCGCGCGTGGCCGGCCGCTGGCTGACCTCCGACGTCGCGTTCGTGGGCTGACCCACCCGTGAAGCCATCGATGAGGAGAGACACCGTGGCGAACCCGACCTCCCGCACCCGCGGCACCGGCTCACCGGCCCGCCGCACCATGACCGCGGCCGCCCGCGCGGCAGCCAAGCGCACCGGGCGGCCCGCGAGCCCCGAGCCCAGCGCCCGCCAGGAAGAGCCGACTCCCTCCGGGCGCACTCTGCTCGTCGAGCCCCCGGCGAAGGGCTGGGAGGACCCGCCGGAACCCGAGTCGCCCGAGTCGTTCGAGGGGGAGCCGGAGGACGCCGCGCCCCCGCGCAAGGCCGGGCGGAGCGTGCTCACCGCGGTGCTGGGCGTCGTCCTCGTCGCGGCCCTGGTCGCGGCCACCGTTCTCGGGTGGCAGTATCGGCAGGGGCGGCACGCGGAGCAGGCCCGCGACGAGGCCGTGGCGTCCGCGCGGAAGGCGGCGCCGGTCGTGCTGTCGTACGACTACCGGCACCTGGACCGGGACTTCGCCCGGGCCAGCGTCCTGCTGACCGGGCACTTCCGCGACCAGTACGGCAAGACCACGAAGGCGGTGGTCGCGCCGACCGCGACGAAGTACCACGGCGTGGTGAAGGCGACCGTGGCCACACCCGCCGACGGCGGCGCCCCGGCGGTCTCCGTCGTGTCGGCCACACCGGACCGGGCCGTCGTCCTGCTCTTCGTCAACCAGGTAACCGAGAGCACTCAGGTCCCGAAGCCCCGGCTGGACCTGAACCGGGTGCGTATGACACTCACCCGCACCTCGACCGGCTGGAAGGTGAGCGGAGTCGACGCCCTCTGACCAGGCCCGACAAGTGCCCTCGCGCAGTCACGCGGGGGCACTTTTCCGTCGGGGACGGGGTGCGGCCCGAATGGGATGGCGGGCTTCACCGCGTTCGCGCCGTGGTGGTCCTGGAGCGGCTCCCCCGTCCGAACGGCCTCCCACCGAAAAGAGTTCGGTTTCGCGCGACGGACGCCGCCTGCCTCCCCGTAGAGCAGACGAAGGCATCACCCGTACGGCCACACACCACCACCCTTCGTCCGACTCGCGAACCCATGAGGTACCTGTGGCTCTCCTCTCCGCACTCCGTCTTCACCACCACCCGCGGTCGCGGGGGCGTCTCGCCGTCGGGTTGCTGGCGCTCGTCGCCGGGACCCTGCCGAGTGGGGCTGCCGACGCCGCCACCCCGCCCTCCGGATCGGTCAGCGACACCGCGCCCACGACCACGTGGAGCGCCGGTCCTTTCGCCGTCCCGAATGTCTCCGGCACTGCCGGGACGGTGAGCTGCGGGAATACGCAACTTTGTGACGACTACGCCCTGAAGGTGTCGGTACCCGCGGGCTACGACGCCGGTCACAGCCTGCGCATCGACATCAGATGGCCGGACCCCGCCGCCGACTTCGATGTGTACGTCCTCGATGCGGACGGCCGGGAGGTGGCCGGCTCGGCCTCTTCCAGCGACCCCGAGACCGTGCTGCTTCCGGCGGTGTCGGCGTCGTACACCGTGCGCGTGGTGCCGTACGCGCCGCTCGGCGACAGCTTCACCGGCACCGCGAGCCTGATCACCGCTCCGGCCGATCCGCCGCCGAGTACGGCCACACCGCCGACGTACGCGAACTCCTGGGCACCCGACGGCATCACGGACGCGCACAACGCCGGTGAACCCTCGATCGGCGTCGACCGTGCGAGTGGCGCCGCGATGTTCCAGGCGTACACGTCGACGCTCAAGGTCACCTACGACAGTGCCGGTGCCGCCACATGGCGGGACAAGAGCGCGATCGCGGCCAACGGCTGCCCTCAGGGCAGCACCACCAGCCTCGACCCGATCCTGTTCACCGACCCGGTCACCCACCGAACCTTCGAGTCGCAGCTCGCCGGCAAGACCGCCCTGACCTGCTATACCGACGACGATGGTGAAACGTGGACGCCGACGGGCGGCTCGGGCATCAACTCCGGTGTGGACCACCAGACCATCGGCGGAGGCCCCTTCGCCGCAGGCGGTCCGGGACCGCTCACGTCGTACCCCGACGCCGTCTACTACTGTTCCCAGGACATCGCCGACGCCTCCTGCGCGGTCAGCCGGGACGGCGGTCTGACGTACGGGCCCGCCGTTCCGATGTACTCGCTGCTGGACTGCGGCGGCCTGCACGGGCATGTGAAGGTCGCCCCGGACGGCACGGTGTACGTGCCCAACAAGGGCTGCGGCGGCCATCAGGCCGTGGCCGTCTCCGAGAACAACGGGCTGACGTGGACGGTCCGCAAGAACCCGTCCAGCACCCCCGGCGACTCGGACCCGAGCCTGGGGATCGGGGCCGGCGGGACCGTCTACATGGGCTACCAGAACAGCGACGGCACACCGCGCATGGCTGTCAGCCACGACAAGGGCAGGACGTGGCTGTACGACCAGAACGTCGGCGCGGCTCTCGGCATCAAGAACATCGTCTTCCCGGCCGTGACCGCGGGCGACGACAACCGCGCCGCCTTCGCCTTCCTCGGCACCACCACGGGCGGCAACTACCAGGACGCGGCCGGCTTCAAGGGCGTGTGGCACCTGTATGTGGCCACCACCTACGACGGCGGCCAGTCTTGGGTCACCGCCGACGCCACCCCCACCGATCCCGTCCAGAAGGGGTCGATCTGCACGGGCGGCACCACCTGCGGCAAGGACCGTAATCTCCTGGACTTCACCGACGTCACCATCGACGCCCAGGGCCGCGTGCTCGCCGCCTACGCCGACGGCTGCACCGGCACCTGCACGACCGGAGGTGCGCAGAACTACGACGCGCTGGCCTCCATAGCCCGCCAGTCCTCCGGCGCCACGCTGTACGGCGCGTACGACACCGTGGTCCGCGGCAAGCACAAGTAGCCCGAAGGAAGGAACTAGATGAAGCCATCGCCCTCGGCTGCCGTACTGGCAGGAGCCGTCCTCGGCCTGACCGCGGTCGCCGGATGCTCGGCGGCGAACGAGCACGCCGAGCCCCCGGGGACGACGCCGTACGCGGTGGAGCGGGCAACCGATCCGCCGGCCGGGAATGCGGCCGGCGCCGCGCTCGGCGGCTGTCCCACTGCCGCCTCATTGCCGCTCCCCAAGGACTTCCCGCAGAACCTGCCGGTGCCCGACGGCACGGTCGTGACCTCGGTGGAGCACCGCACCGGCGGCCGGCTCATCGTCGCCACCGTCGTACGGGGCGGCTTCGACACCACCCTGGCGTTCCTGCACAAGCAGCTCCCCAAGGCCGGCTACATCCCTGAGGGGGGCGAAGTGGAGGAGGACGACGCCGAGTCGAACTTCTCCTCCGCGACCGTCCGGGGCCGCTGGACCCTGCGGAAAATGTCCAACTGCGAGGGAGGGATGTACCTGACCTACCTGGCGTCCGCCGCCTCCTGAACCGGGCCTGGCCGAGCCCTTATCTATGGAGGACCCCTGGTGGACGGGTGCACCGCTGTGCGCGTGGAGGGGTAGGGGTACGGGGTGCCGGGCGAAGGCGGGGTGAAGTCGACCTCGACTGGCGCTTTGGGTTTCGCGGCTGGCCCCTCGTTCCGGGCGGATACACGCAGGTGGCGCGCCATCGCCAACCGACGGATGCAGATGAGGGCAGCGATCAGGCGCGGTGACAAGCCTGCTGTGACACGGTCCGCGTCATGATGAACATCAGCAGGGCCAGTGGCCCGGGCTTCCGCTGCATCGAGCAATGTCGAGGATGAACGCCGCTGTCACACACTAGAGTTGAGCCGAAATTCCACACTTGACACACGGGGGTAGTGATGACTGGTCAGTGGGAGACACTCGGCAAGGCAGGCGGCATCGAGGCGTACGTGCACCGCCCGACGGGTGAGGTGCGGGGCGCCGTGGTGGTCTGCTCCGAGCTGTACGGAGTCAACGACTATGTCCGCGGGACCTGCGCGGAGTTGGCGGCGGCCGGGTACACGGCGCTGGCGCCCGACTACTACTGGCGCAACGCCCGCCGCACCGCACTCGGTTACTCCGCCGAGGAGCGCGAGGACGGCCTGGTGCTGATGCGCGCGCTCGACCGGGACGAGCTCGTGGCTGACGCTTCCGTGGCACTGGCGGCCGCGCGCGCCGAAGCCAGGGAACGGGGCGTAGCGTTCCTCGGCCTGAGCATGGGCGGCCATATCGCGGTACGGGCAGCGACCGCGCTGAGCTTCGAGTTGGCCGCGGTCTTCTACCCCGGGTGGCTGCTGAACAGCGGTTTCCCACTGGTCGGCCCCGTGCCCCCGCTGGAGACCACTGAGCGGATCGCCGCGGGCGGCGCCTTCGTGCTGGGCTTTCGCGGCGAGCTGGACCACATCATCGGGGCCGAGGAGTGGGAGCAGGCCGAGCAGCGACTCACCAAAGCCGAGGTGCCGCACGAGCTGGTGACCTACCCGGGCGCGCGTCATGGCTTCGCCTGCGCCGACCGCCCGGCCGACTACGACCCCGAGGCCGGCTCCGACGCCTGGCAGAAGGTGTACGCCGCCCTGGCTTCACACCTCTAGGCACGCGCTGGCACGAGGAGATCGGCGACTGCGTGACCGCGCGCATGGACCCAGCAGTGATCCTGCAAGCCGTCCCGCCGCAGCAATCGAGCAGGAGCCGCATACCAGCGCACGGGTGAGTCCTCTTCACTCGCCCCCATCGGATGGTCAGGCAGGTCGATGCGGGCGTAGCAAGCCTGGAGGCTGGGCACCAGCGCGTCTGGCAGCTCGCAGGCGTCGTACAGGCTGCCAACTGCGAAGAGCGATTCGCTCAGCACCATCGTGGGAAACAACAGCGCCTCAAGCGCGTCCCGGCCCCGCCGTCGCGGGGGCCTCGCCTCGCAAAGCCGCGATGAGGCCCCAAGTAGCTCTGCCCAGTCCTCCGACTCCTTGGCATCCCGCCACGGAGCCTCCGCAAAAACCCGTTGGCGGACCACCACGACCACTGCTACGTTTCCGGAGGCCGTGCGAGAGAACGAGGAGGTGGTACCCGTGAACACAGTATCGACATGGGTGCTCCCCTCCGGGGTCACGGTCGGGCGATAGGTCGTCCGGGAGCGCCGTTCAAGAGCACTCCCGAAAGGCATCACCATGCAATTCACCTCCGAACAGCGCCTCGACGACGGCGTCCTCGAACGCGAATTCACCCTCGGTGAGGTCCCCGGCATCCTGTGGACGCCCAGATCCGCACCCGCGCCGCTGATCCTGCTCGGCCACCCCGGCGGACTGCACAAGATGTACCCCCGCCTCGCGGCCCGGGCCCGGCACTCCGCGGCTCAGGGCTTCGCCGCGGCCACCATCGAGCTCCCCGGCAGCGGTGACCGGCCCCGTTCCGCCACCGCCGAGCAGGCCCGCGCCGACCTGCGCCGGGCACTGGAGGCCGGCGAGCCGGTCGGCGGCGAGATCGTCGATCGCCTCGTCCTCCCACTCGTCGAAACGGCGGTCCCGGAATGGCAGGCCGCCTTGAACGCCCTCCTTTCGCTGCCCGAGATCGGCGGCCCGGTCGGGTACTCGGGAGGAGTGATCGCCATCGGGATCCGGCTGGCGGTGGTCGAGCCGCGCATCTCGGCCGCCGTTCTGTTCGCCGGGAGTTTCGTGCCCGCCGTCATGTTCGAGGAGGCCCGCCAGGTCACCATTCCGCTGCACGTCCTGCTGCAGTGGGACGACGAAGGCAACGACCGGCAGGCGGCCCTGGACCTGTTCGACGCCTTCGGCTCCAAGGAGAAGACGCTCCACGCCAATCTCGGCGGGCACACCGGCGTCCCGCAGTTCGCGGGAGACGCCGCGGCCCAGTTCCTCGCCCGGCACCTGAAGTGAGGCCGGGCCGGCGGGCCACCAGCAGACGGTAAGCCGTGTCGGCCAGGATGCTGCTCGTCCAGGGCAGGTCCCGGCGCTCCTCTGCTGTTCATACCGCGGGCCCCTGCCAACCCGGCAGCGGCCCGCGCTGCCCGAAGCCATGAACTCTTCGATTTCTGCAGTTCTTCAGGTGCTGCCCCATCTCGTGTCCAGGTGCTGTCGGTTCTCGCGAACAAAGCCAGACACCGGCACAGCCGTGGTCGGCCCTGTGGTCAGGGCGTGTCGCCGGAGTAGTAGAGGCGGCACGTCACACCCGGGCCGAGAGCTCGGGGTTCACCGGGGCGCGGGTCGTACAGCGACCGGCCGCCGGGGAACTGCCCGAGCTCGGTGGACAGGGCAGCGCCGTCGTCGACCTCCTTCGGCCTCCAGCCTGTGATGTCCAGCAGCAGCCCGTCCAGCGGCCCGCCTATGAGCGCGGCATACGTCTGCCACGGCAGCGGACCGGGGTCAGGGTCGTCGTGGTCACGGCCGTAGACGCGCCCACGCAGCAGCTGCTCATCGCCATTCATCGCTCCAGCCTTCCAGCCGGCACTGACATTGACGGTGATACTCAGGTTCCGGTGGCCGTGACTCGGGCACTGGCTGACGTCCTGCTGGGCTGTCTTCGCGTTACCGGGCCGTCGTGTACGGACGTCCAGTGGAACGTCATGGCCCCCACCGACCTTCAGGTCGAAGTGCCACCGGTTCTTGGCGGCCTTCGGCTCCGGAACCTGCTGGAACCACACCCTCGGTCCACGTCCCGTGGGATCGATGATCGACTCCGGAATATCGCCGGCACCGGCCGGCAACTCCGCCTCGGGCACCCCCATCGCCGCCCAGTAAGCACGCCACGTGGCGTGCCTGCCCGGCGGAGGCTCAGGCACGTAGCCCAGGGCCTCGGCCCAGAACGTCACCATTCTCTGCGGATCGGAGCAGTCGATTGTCAGCTGCACTGTCATCTCCATGCTCGGAGCATCCCAGGCAGGACTGACAGTCGATCAACTCCCGCAACAGGCCGTAGCCGTGGGTGGCGCTCCCGACGAGCCTTCCGGCAGCGCCCGGCAGGGGCAGATACGCGTACAACTCGTCGCGGAAACACGATGCTTCCGCGAATGAAGGTCCGGCCGCCATGTTGTTCCAGGTCGAGCTGGCCCTTGAGGGTGTCGTTCACCGACTCGATCAGCTGCCGCACCGACTTCAGCAGCGACTCGCCCTTGCGGCGTTTCTCCCGTTTGAACGACGGCCGCAGCAACGTCGCCCCGCGCAAGGACAGATCGGCCTCGAACTCCCTGGAGGCGAAGCCCTTGTCCGCGATGAACAGCAGGCCGGGCCGGCCGGTGACCGAGTCCGGCTCTCGATCCAGCATCGCCGTCAGCACTTCGCGTTCGTCCAGCTTGGGGTTGGCCAGGGCCCACAGGATCGGCATGCCGGTCGGGGTGCACACCAGGTACAGCCGCAGGCCCCAGAAGAACCGCGAATGGCTGGCGCAGTACCCGTATCCGGCCCAGCCGGCCGTGCCCGACCGCTTCACCGTGGGCCGCGAGCGGCCGCACTCCACCGGGGTCGAGTCGATGATCCAGTGGTTGTCGAACCAGAAGTCGGTGTCCGTCGCAAGGAGCCGTATCACGCGCTTGACCAGCGGCAACGCAGCCCGCAACCGCTTGTTCCAGCCCGGCTGCTTCGGTACGTACGGGAACATCGCGCCCAGCCGGGAGTGGACGAACCGCAGCCATCTGGACTCCGAGGCGAAGCCCAGCACGGCCTGGGCGACGGCGAGGCAGACGAGCTCGGAGTCCGTCAATCGCGGTGGGCGGCCCAGCCATCGGGTATCTCCAATCTCGTCGTCGATCTTCACGTACAGTGCGGTCAGCAGGGCGTCCAGGTCATTCGTCACAGATCGATCTTGGACGCCCTGTCTGTGTTCCCAGACGCACCGTCAGCATTCGGAATGACTCATCTAGGGGTGGCCTGGAACTGGGAGGACGACGAGAGCGTCGACCCCGAGGCCATGGACCCGCGGATCGACGACGCTTTCAACAAGGGGTCCATCGTTCTCGGGTGCGAAGACGGGCAGTCGTTCTGGCTCCTGCTGACCACCGGTCCCCGCCGCGGTGAGGTGTGGATGGCGCCGACGTCGGCGCCATCCCCGCGCCTGGCGACCAGGCATGGGGCTTCGAAGAGTGGGTGCGGCGCTGGCACAGCGGCAACGATTGGTGGGACTGAACGCTCCGTCCTGCACGTTCGCAGCTCGCGGAGCGGCGGCAGTGCTCCCCCACACGCCCCCGGCACGGGCCCCGCGCACGACTCCCGGCGTATGGGCGCCTCTGCCTAGCCTGCCCTCGCCGGACACACCGGCGTCATCAAGCCCGAGGCCCTGGTCGCCCCGCCCGCCCTGCTGGTCGTCGACGGCCAGTTCGGCCCGGCGACCTGCGCCGCCCTTCAGCGGGTCCCACACCCCCAGCCAACTCCAGAAGGCTCTCAACGCCGGCGCGTTCCAGCAGTTTCCGGGCCGGGACCCGCGGGGCCCGGCCGGGAACCCAGCGCAGGGCGCCACACGAGCATCAGATCACCAAGTGAGGAGCCGATGAAGACAGCCACAACTCTCGCCACGCTGGCTGCAGTCCTGATGATGCAACGCCCGCTGTCAGCAGCGCACCGGTCACCGCCGGCGGTGCCGGCACCCCCGCGATGACGATCAGCCGAAGGCGTGGCAGGGTCAGAGAAACCCCCCGGGGGCTCAGGGTACGGCTGCAAAGGCCGAACCGCTGAGGGGCTTGAGGTATGCGGCCGCCCTGAGCCCAAGCGACCGCTGTTACGTCGCCGAGCGCCCGTCGAGTTCCCGCCGCTTGGCGGCCAGTGCCCTCGCCAGTACCTTGGCCCGGTACGGATTCGCAGGGCTCAGGGCCGTTGCCACCGCCACCGCCTCGTCCAACAGAGCCAGCCGTCGCTCAGGCAGGTCCCGTACCAAGGTCGAGCCGCTGGCCTCCACCAGGACGTATGCCAGCTTCGACCCATACACCTCCGGCTCGACCTGGGTCAGAACCCGGTAGATCCACAACCCTTCGGCACCGCGCACGACTCGCCGGTTGGCGCTCAGCAGCATGACCCTCGCCCGCAAGACGATGTCCTGATCCATCAATCCCCCTTCGCTCCACCACCCCCGGCCCGCCTCCGTCACACGACGGGACAGCAAAACGAACGCGTCGGCAGCCAGGAACAGGTGCCGACGCGTACGCCGGAGAGTGGATGACGACGAGTCTGCGGGCAGACCACTCCTTACGCCAAGACCAAACCGACGTGCTCTCCGTCCTACCGCAAACCACCTCCGAGCAGGCATGATGGACCTGACACTCACCCAGGCCCGAGCCGCGCCCCGCACCGGCCAGCTGTTCAGCAGTCGGCGTGCAGTCTGATGTAGCGGATGCCCGCGTGCCAGCGGTCAGCGATCTGGATGGCCTGCCGGTGCTCCGGCAGTGACGGCGTGTCCCGACGTCCACGAGCACGGTGCCGTAACGCCGACCCTTGCGGGTGGCCTACTCGTCGACACCGACCACCCGCGCTGCCTGGATGTCCGATTCCGGCACCGCACTGACGAGGCGCAAGACGGTACTCCGGCCGACGGCCATCCCCAGGACCGAGGCCAACCGGGCGTCGGCCCGGCCTCCGGGCTCACCAGCGGCAACGGGACTACCGTGGTGGTGCATGAGCACCTGGTTGCCCATGGACGCCGGGCCCCGCCTCGCCGGCGCGGTCGTCCTCGGAGCCGCAGTCGGCGTGGCCGTGTGGTTCGCGACCGACGTAGCGCTGGGTGTTCTGGCCGGTATCGCCGCGACGGAACTGTTCTTCGTCGTGGCGGGCTGGGTGGTGCTGTGGCCCATGGACGCCAGGGACACCCACAGCAACGCCAGACGCGAGGACTTTCGGCCTGTCGCCGAGGAGCTGCTGGTAGTCGCGGTGTCCCTGTGCGGACTGGTCGCCATCGTGCTGCTGCTCGTGCGCGGCAAGTCCGACACCGGCCACGTCGCGGCCGCGACCGCATTGGGCGGGGTCTTCCTGGCCTGGGCCGCGCTGCACCTGACGTACGCCACCCGGTACGCCTACATGTACTACGAGAACGCGGAGGGCATCGACTTCAACTCGGACCAGCCGCCGGCGTACCGGGACTTCCTCTACTTCAGCTACAACCTCGGCATGACCTATCAGGTCTCCGACACCAGCGTGTCGAGCTCGGCGATCCGGGCGATCGTGCTGCGGCACGCGCTGCTGTCATACGTCTTCGGTACCAGCATCCTCGCCACCGCCATCAATCTCGTCGTGGGACTGGTCAGCGGCTGACGGCTCCATCACGAGTTCAACCCGTCCGGCGCGTTCGCAGTTCCCTCCACGCGACAGCGAATCACCAGTTCACCTGTGCACGCGACTTCGGAAACTGACACCGTCTGGCCTTCCGTAGGTCGTCGCGGGTCTTCCGCGCGGAGGGCACCGTCCAGGTACCGGTGTTCACGCCCCAGCGCTCCCGCTGCCCCGCACGACCGGGATCCACAGCTGGGAGTCGGTCTCCGCGCCGATCTCCACCGGCTGCGTCCGCAGGAGCTCCGGGCCTGGCCGGCTCATGTAGGAGTTCGAGGGGAACCACTGCGTGAACACGTCCCGCCACAACTCCTGGAGCGCGCTCGGATAGGGACCGTGGTTGTCGAAGACCGCCCAGGCCCCGGCCGGCACGTCGAGGGCGTCGAGTTCCTCGGCGGCTGCCTCAGGACCGGTCGCCACGCCGATCCAGTAGTCCGCCTCGGCGCCCTCCTCCCGGCTGTCGGTCAAGTACACCGCCGCCGACAGGATCCCCTCCGGCTCCCGGCCGGACAGCTCCTTCATCCGTACGATCGCCTGCTTGTCCAGGCTCTCCACGTGCGCCGCGGCGGCCGCATTGACCCCCTCGTGCACGAGCGGGACCCGGGCCTTCCTGCCGACGATGCGAAACGACTCCTTCTCCACAATCCGGTACCGCATCGTCGTACTCCCTTCGACGACGACACGGAAGGACATGCGCGGCTGTGCCGTGAGCACCGCACCCGAGCGCCGGGCCTCGCCCGGCCCGATGCCGTGCACCGACCGGAATGCCCGGGCGAACGCCTCGCCCGAGCCGTACCCGTACCGCACCGCGACATCGAGCAGCGTCAACTCCCCCGCCAGCACCTCGGCCCCGGCGAGCGTCATCCGGCGGCGCCGCACGTAGACCGGGAGCGGCATCCCGGCGAGCGCGGAGAACAGCCGCCGAAAGTGGTACTCCGACACCGCGGCGATCCGGGCCACCTCGGCCATGTCGATCTCCCCTTCGAGGCTGGCCTCCAGGTGGTTCAGCGCCTGATTCAGCCGCTCCAGCACGCGTCTGCGTCCTTCCTTCTTGTGTCTTCCCTGTGGGGAACGCCCACCCTGCCAACCAGCCACCGGGCTGTCGTAACGCGCGTGCTCGACGCGTAAAGCCGGGGTGTTGCCTGTCGGAGCAACCACCGATACGGCCGGTCGGACCACGAGCCGACCGCGCGGCCGTCAGGCCGCCTTGCTGGAGTCAGAGAAAGTTCTACGCGCCCCGCCCGACAAAATCGGTGCGGGAATTGTTGGGCAGGAAGTCCCGGCGTTACCTGAGGCTTACCCCCATGACTGATATTAAGGGGCTATGCGAGCCGCGGTTCGCCGCAGTACGTTCGGCCCTTGCAGCTTCGCTCGGTAAGCACGACGTGGGCGCCTCGGTCGCCGTCTACCTCGATGGCGAGCCGGTGGTCGACATCTGGGGCGGGTACGCCGATGCGGACCGCTCCATCAGCTGGGAGCGCGACACCCTCACCGGCGTGAACTCGACGACCAAGAACATGACCGCCCTGTGCGCGCTCGTCCTGGCCGACCGAGGCCGGCTCGATCTGTCCGCGCCGGTCGCCGCCTACTGGCCCGAGTTCGCCGCGGCCGGCAAGGAGGGCGTGCTGGTACGACATGTGCTGTCCCATACGGCGGGGCTGCCGGACCTGTCCGGGCTGACGGCGGTCGAGGACCTCTACGACTGGGAGAACGTGACAGCAGAGCTGGCTGCGCGGGCCCCTGCCTGGGAACCCGGGACGGCCGCCGGCTATCACGCGCTCACCTTCGGGTTCCTCATCGGTGAGATCGTCCGCCGCATCACCGGCCGCAGCCTCGGCGAGTTCTTCGCGGAGGAGGTGGCCAAGCCGCTGGGCGCGGACTTCCACATCGGGCTCCCCGCCGAGCATGACGACCGCGTCGCACCGCTCATCCCGCCGCCGTCACTGACCGACGAGTACGCCGCCGGCGGTCCGCCCGGACCGGACGGCGTACCCCGGGAGATCACCGGTGCCGCGATCCGGGTCAAGGACGCCAACTCAGTGGCCTGGCGCCGTGCGCAGATCCCTGCGGTAAACGGCTTCGGCAACGCTCGCTCTGTCGCCCTTGTTCAGTCGGTACTGGCAAACCGGGGAACGGCCGCCGGCATGCGGCTGCTGTCCCCCCAGGGTTGCGAACCCGCCTGGCAGGAGGTGTTCCGCGGTGAGGACCGCATCCTGGGGACGCCGATGTGCTGGACGGTCGGCTTCGGCAAGTTCGGCAACACCTTCGGCTGGGGCGGCTGGGGCGGCTCGCTGGTCGCGAGCGACCCTGGCTCACGCATGACGGTGGCCTACGTCATGAACCAGATGATCGACCGAGACCAGCAGGAGGACGACCGCGGCATGGAGATCATCATGGCCGCGTACAGCGGACTGCACTGACAGGCAACAGAGCGGTCTGGGCCCGCACAGGTTGCCCCTCTCCTCTGCCGCTCGCAATTGCGCGGGTGGGCGGGTGGGCGGGGACACTGCCAGTCACGCTCAACGGCCTGTGGCCTGCGGCTCCGAGGCCCCTTCGACACCCACTCGTCAATGAGTGGCCGACCCCGCTCGGAGTCGATCCCTGGGCGTCGGCCATTGGCTCGGCCTCGGACCCGGCCAATCACCCCTACTGTTGTTCACCACTTCCCAGATGTGCACCCACAGCAGATCGATGCAGTCGGTGCCCAGCCGCCGCAGGCTGGCCTCCACGCAACAGCTCAGGTTCTTGCGGTGGTTGCCGGCGGCGTTGGGGGCGGTGCCGTCCATGGCCAGGGTGTACTTCATGGAGAGCACGAATCGGTCGCGGTCCGAGCCCAGCAGCTCACCGACAATTCTTTCGCTGCTGCCTTCCGTGTAGCGGTTGGCGGTGTCGATCGCGCTCCCGCCCGCCTCCGCGTACGCCGTGAACATGTCTAGGAGACCCACAGCCCGGGGGGCCCTGGCGCCGTACGTAGTTCCCCCGATGTCCTGCGGCGACCTGGTATGTGCAGACGTGGGAGAACGTACTGCTCGGGAGGACGAGGCGGACAACGCCTGACCGGTCAGCTCCCGCGGGCGACCCGTCGCAGTCCGAGGTGCCGGCGGAGCGAGAAAGTACGTCGCCGAGGACCAGAACAGAGCGCGTCGGCAAGTTGCTGCGCGCTGCCCCGGGGAGCCTGCCGGTTTCGCTTCCTTGTCCTTGCGTTGGGCCACACCGTGCGCGACCTCGGCTCGGGATGTCTTGGCAGCCGACGGTGCCTGACACCGCCCGCCTCTTGGACGACCACCTGTCTTGCCATCCGCGGTCTCACTCTCGTGGGCCGCGGTGTGAGGGCGGCGCAATCGAATCTCCCACGCGGCCTTACAGGTCGGAAACCGCCCGCTACAGCATTCGGACTAGCTTCGTGATTATGAAGGTGTGGACGCCGATACGGCTAGCGCTCGGCAGGCTTGGCGCAGCCGTCAAGGTCAGCTTAGGAACGGGCAGTTCGGCACGCCGTCGGAGCATCCGACCGTCTCACGGCCGTCGGCCGATCCCTGGCTGGCGAAGCATCAGGGGCCGTGTGGCGGTGGTCATCACCATCCCGATCTGCCTGCTGCTGACGGTGGCCGACCTTGCCGTGCACGGCAGCGCTGAAGCCCTCACCGACGCCCGCACAACCCGCTCCGAGGTTGGCCTCAGCCTGCGAATCCAGGCTCTCGTGCACCAACTGCAGCGCGAACGCGGCCTCACCAATGGTCTGTTGGGAGGAGAGGAAGAGTTTCGCTCACCGCTCGCCGGTACCCGCAAGCGCGTCGACAGGGCGCTACGCGCGATGCGCCGCGAAAGCGCCGCCGAGGAAGTCATTCGGCAGCACTTGCAACACCTCGCCGACATCCGGAACGCCGCCGACAGGGACACAGCGAACCGTGCCGCGACCCTCACCTTCTACACCACCGCCATCGACGCTCTCAATGCCGTCGACCCGGTTTTGGAATCCTCGACTGGCACGGACCGTCAACTCCGCGACAACATCGCGGCGTTGCACGAACTAGCCACGGCCAAGGAGTCAGTCGCACTCGAACGTGGCTTCCTCAGCGGCGTGTTCGCCCAGGGCGGCTTTCACGGCCGCGAATACCTCACCTTCACCGAGATACGTGCCACTCGCGTCGCCGCCCTCGCCCGCTTCCGGCACTTCGCCACCGCACCCCAGCGCGCGGCTCTGAGGAACGCCTTCGGCACGCAGGACGCCGAACGCGCCACCGCCTCCGAGAACCGGGCGGAAGGCGCCGCCGACCGCTCCACGCTGCGCGTCGACGTCACCGCCTGGTGGGATGCGATGACCGCACTCGTCGACGATCTGTACGCCGTCCAGCAGGCGGTCGGTGACGACGCAAGACAGAGGGCCGACCGACTCAGCCACGACGCCGAGACGAGCCTCGCCGTCTATCTCGTCGCGGGCGCGCTCATGGCCGCCCTCGTCGCGGGCCTCGCGGCCTTTGCCTCCCGTTCCCTCACGCGCCCGCTCAGTACGCTCGCAGAGGCCGCCCACCAGGTGGCGCAGCACCGGCTGCCCGCAACCGTCGCCCGGATCCAGCAGTCCCCGCAGGACCATGCTGGGCTCCTCCCGCCGGCCGACGTGCCAGACCACCCCGACCCACGGATGCTGGGCGGTGCGGCGGAGATCGCCGAGGTCGCTGCGTCCCTGCACCAGGTGGAACGCACCGCCGTCCAACTGGCTGCCCAGCAGGCCGGTCTGCGCCGTAACACCACCGAATCGCTCGCCAATCTCGGCCGCCGCAACCAGAACCTCGTGCGTCGTCAGCTCAGCCTCATCACCCGCTTGGAGCGCAAGGAACTCGACCCCGAAGCCCTCGCGGAGTTGTTCGAGCTCGACCATCTCGCCACCCGTATGCGGCGAAACGCAGAGAGTCTTCTGGTCCTGGCCGGTCAGAATACGCCGCGGCCCTCGACAGCACCCGCCGACGGCCTGGAAGTCGTCCAGTCCGCCGTCGCTGAAGTCGAGCACTACCGGCGGGTCTTGATCGCTGCCGTGGAGCCCGTGCGGGTGCGCGGGCACGCCGTCGCCGACATCGCCCACCTCCTCGCCGAACTCATCGAGAACGGGCTGACTTTCTCGCCACCGAACGAGCCGGTCGAGGTGCACGGCTGGTACGACACCGAGGACGACACGTACTGCTTCGCTGTCGTCGACCACGGCGTCGGGATGTCCGAAGCTGAAAAGGAGCGTGCCAACGCCCGCCTCGCCGACGTTGGCGAGGAGGCTTTCCTCACCGCGCCCACCCGGTTCCTCGGCCACCTCGTCATCGGCCGACTCGCCCACCGCCTCGGCGACGGCACCCAAGTCCACCTGTTCGACACGACTGGCGGCGGTCTGTCCGCACTCCTCGCCCTCCCCAGGCGCCTGCTCGCCCCCGCGGACGGCCCCTCCACCGCACCCCTGACCGCCAGGCCCGCTGTCTCCTCCCTGCTCAACGGCTTCCGAGCAGGTGTGGCCCGTGCCGAGGCGCAAAGCACACAAGGAGCGTCATCGTGACCACCGCCGTCCAGAATTTCGGCTGGCTCATCTCGGAGTTCGCACGCACCGCCGACGGTGTCACCGACGCGGTCGCCGTCTCCTCCGACGGCCTGCTGATGGCCGCCTCGGACAGCCTCGATCGAGATCGCGCCGATCACCTCGCCGCCGTCGTCTCCGGCATCACCAGCCTCGCCCAGAACGCGGCAACGGCACACGGCTTCCACGGCATGAAACTCGTGATGATCGAAATGCTCGGAGGCTTCCTCATGGTCGGACGCATCCGCGACGGCAGCTGTCTCGGCGTCCTCGCCGCCGAGGGGTGCGACATCGGCCTGGTCGGCTATGAAATGGCCGTCCTCGCCGACCGCGCCGGCGAACTGCTCACCCCGCAGTTGGTACGCGACCTCAACTCCGCCCCCCTGGCCCCGAGATAATGGCAAGCACCCGCACACCTGGCTTCGTTCACTTCACCAGCGGCGATGACGCGGGGCGGCTTCGCTTGCGTCGATCCCCGGACGTGGGGTGGTGGACGATGCAGACTGGGCTGGACTGCTCGGCCTTGGGGGAATCATGGCGAGCGGCTGGTTGGGCTGGACTGGGGGACGGTGCCGGCATAGGTCGGCACCGTCGTTACCAACAGGTCGGCGCTCGTTGCCGCCCTGTCCTTTCGGCGCAGTGTCCGTGACAGGGAGTTGGAGCAAGCCAGCGAAGGCGCTGCTTGGACCACAGTTCCCTACGAGCCTGACGACAAGACGAAGCGCCCGCAGAGGGTTCGCCGCCTCCATGTGCGGAACTCCGGTGACGCTCCCGTCTACGACGTGCCAGTACGGACGGGCGAGGAGAAGGAAAGCTCCATCCGGCAGCTGCCCGCGGATGGAGAGGTCACATTCGATCTCTCTCCCCCGGCGGGCCCGCGCCGGGATAGACCACTGAAGCCTCTCCTCCCATCAAGAGTGCGCGCTCATCAGCACGCGCCCGGCGCCCGGACCGACCCGCCGCCGGCACCCGCGTCAAAGGGGGTCGAAGCAGCGGAACACCAGGGCGAAAGACCGTGGCAAAGTCTGCTGGCCCGCCTGGTGGAGGTGGTCCAGGAGGTGAGGGACTGGGCCGCTCGCGCGGTGGCTTCACCAGCAAGCTCCCCTCGAGTGCCGACGACCGCTGCCGCCCGCTGTCCCTGATCGTCACCGGTGGAGCGCAACACCGTCGAGCGGGCGATCAACGGGCTGAAGCAATCCCGTGCCGCGGCACCTCCTGGCCACACACGAGATGTGTGTCTCTGGAGCACCGGGGAGACAGGTCGAATGCATGCGCGGTGAGGCTTTCTGCGGGTACGGAGAGAGGCGTGGAGACGTACACGCCAGCCTGTTCCGTTCTTTGCTGCGGCACCATGTCTTGCCTGGCGGCGCCATGAGGTCGACATGTTGCCGTAGCACACAGTCCGGAAGACGGTGCAATTCGGATGTGTTCGGCCGTTACGTTCTGGCGGGCTCGCGCAAGTGATCGCGTCGGCACCGCCGGGCAAGGCTTGTCCACGGTCCGGCGGTACACGGTCACCCCCTGGTCAGCCTGCCGGCTCGCCGAGAAGTGGCCAGGTGCGCCACCGGTCCGCTCCTCCCGCGATCGCCGCGCCCGACGAATCCACCTACGTCGCCCCGGGGACGAGCAGCGTCAGTGGTGCTCCGCCACCCCAGGACGCGGTGAGAAAAGTGTGCGGGTCAGTCGTGGAACTGGTTCGCCGGTACCGGGAGCCCGTAGTGCTCGCGCAGCGTCGTGCCCTCGTATTCCTCGCGGAACAGGCCCTTGCCACGCAGGATGGGGAGCACCTGCTCGACGAAGGTCGCAAGACCCGATGGCAGGGCGGGCGCCATGATGTTGAAGCCGTCCGCGGCGCCGCCCTCGAACCAGGTGATGATCGTGTCCGCGACCTGCTCGGGTGTGCCGGCGAACTCGAAGTGACCGCGTCCGCCCCCGAGTCGGGAGATGATCTGCCGCACCGTGAGCTTCTCGCGCACCGCGACCTCGATGATCAGGTCGGAGCGGCTCTGCGAGCCTTCCAGCTTCGGCCGCGCCAGGATGAAGTCCGGCAAGAACGCGTTGAGTTCGAAGATCGACGGTTCGGTCTCGAAGACCGCGGCCAGCTGGCGCAGCCCGTACTCCGGGATGCCGAGGTCGTCGAACTGCTCAGCCAACGCACGGGCTTCGGCCTCGGCCGACCCGATGTACGGGACGATTTCCGGCAGGACGATCACACCGTCCGGGTCACGCCCCGCGGCGCTGGTCCGCGCCTTGATGTCCGCGTAGAAGACGGCCGCACGCTCGTACGTCGTGTGGGCGGTGAAGATCGCCTCGGCGTGACGGGCCGCGAAGTCCTTGCCGTCGTCGGAGGAACCTGCCTGCACGAGCAGTGGGTAGCCCTGCGGGGGACGCTCGACGTTGAGCGGCCCGGCCACCTTGAAGTACTTACCACGGTGGCCCAGTCCGTGCAGCCGCCCGGGGTCAGCGTAATGCCCTGTGGTCTTGTCGGCGACGACGGCCTCGGACTCCCAACTGTCCCACAGCGCCTTGGCCACCTTCAGGAACTCGTCGGCCCGGGCATAGCGTTCGGCGTGGCCGGGTCGGTCATCGAGGCCGAAGTTGGCCGCCTCGTCGGCCCCTGCCGAGGTGACGATGTTCCAGCCTGCGCGGCCCCCGCTGACGTGGTCGACGGACGCGAGCCGACGAGCGAGGTTGTACGGCTCGTTGTACGTCGACGACACGGTCGCGATGAGGCCGATCCTGCTGGTCGCCTGGGACAGCGCGGTCAACAGCGTCAGCGGTTCGAGCTGGCCCGGCGGCCGGAACTCGCCGGTGCCGATGAGGGCCGGGCCGTCCGCGAGGAACAACGAGTCGAACTTGGCGCTCTCGGCGAGCCGGGCCAGCTCGATCCAGTGCTGGAGGTCGAAGTCGGCCCGTGGGTTGCTGTCGGGAAGCCGCCACGCCGCTTCATGGTGACCCGCCTCCATGAGGAAGGCGTTGAGGTGGAGCCGGCGTCCTTACCGGGGCGGGCGGCCACTTCTGCTCCGGCATGGACCTCAAAGCCTTTCCCACCGAAGGAGTACCCAGGGTCGCCGACCGAGGACTGGCCGGGCTCACCCGCGCCCGCCGAAACAAGCCGCTCATCGCCGCCGTCGAAGGCGCGGCGGTGCCCGGCGGCCTCGAACTCGTCCTCGCCTGCGACCTCATCACCGCCGCCGACACCGCGTTCTTCGCACTGCCCGAAGTCGCTCGCGGCCTCATCGCTTCCGAAGGCGGAGCCATCCGCCTTCCCCGCCGCCTCCCCCACCACCTGGCCATGGAACTGCTCCTGACCGCCTCCCCCATCCCAGCCGCGGACGCCGCCCGGCACGGGCTCGTCAACCAGCTCACCGGCGAAGGCAAAGCCCTCGAAGGCGCCATCACCCTCGCCGGACGAATCCGCGTGAACTCCCCGCAGGCGGTCCGCATCACCCGCCAGGTCGTCGAAGCCACCCACGGCCTCGACGACCACACGGCGTTCACCGTCCAAGACCCCCTCACCGAACCCGTGTTCCGTACGGACTCCGCGGCCGAGGGCATCCGCGCGTTCGGCGAGAAGCGCCCACCGACCTGGACGACCTGATCCGGCGCCGCTCCCGCACCGCAGCGGCAAGCCAAACGGCCGGGCCTTCCACGTCACCTTGCCGAAAGCCGCCCAGACACGGCGAGGTGCATTCTCGTCCGGACGCGGGCAGGCGGTACGACTCTGTGCTGAGGCCGTCCCATGGCGGCCCGCTCGTCAGGGATGTGGACGGCGCGGCAGCGGTCGCGGGCGTCGGTCCAGGAGAGCCCAGCCGGCGGCAGCCCGACCTGGCCAAGACCTGGTGCTGGGGACGATCGCCTCTGCGCTGTCGATCGCTCGGGGGCCGCGATCCTTCGCGTGCCGTCGTTCGAAGACGGCCCGGGAACCGGCGCGGCGGCCTACGACCACGCGTATTCCGTCGCCGCGTCCAGCAACCAGTCCGCCAGGTAGCCCGCGAAGGACGAGCGGACCAGTACCCAGAATCCGGCCCTGGGTTCGTCACGGGAGACCAGTACGGCCTGGGCACGGCCCAGGGTGGTCTGGGCGCAGCGTCCGGGGCCGAAGACGCGCGGGTGCAGATCCAGTGGGCAGCCGTGGGCCAGCAGGTCGCGGGCGCGGGGGCCCGAGACGAGGAGTGTGGTGCGCTGGGCCGAAACGTCGGTGACGGACACCGGTTCGTCCGCGGCGGCCGACCGGATCCGGCTCTCCAGGTCCCGCTGGCTCCCGGGCCGGCCCACCAGCAGCCATTCGTCCGGGCCGAGCCACAGCGCGGTCACCCCCCCTGCCCGTACAACGGTGTTGGGTTCGAGGGGCAGGGCGAGGTCCAACGCGAGTCCGACGGCGTCCGCTGCCGCCCCCTTGGCGTCCAGGCGGACGTTGACCTGGGCCAGGAAGGGGAGTTCGGCCAGCCGGACCGCGCCCGCGCAGGAGCGCGTCGCGGCGGCCAGGCGGTCGGTCGCGGCCGCCAGGGGGCTGCGGTGCTGTGCGGTCAGGGCGGTGTCAGCCATCGCGGCGGGCTCCCTCGGGGTCGTAGAGGACGGGGCTTGCGACGGTCACCGGGAGCAGGCGGTCGCCCACGGGGGCGTAGAGGCGTTCGCCGATGCGGTCGCGGCCGCCCTTGATCAGGGCGAGCGCGAACGTCCGGCCGAGAGCCGCGCTGCGGTAGCTGGAGGTGACGTGGCCGAGCATCGGGACGGGCGGGGCGGGCAGCTCGCTGTCGGCGACCAAGTGGGTGCCCTCGGGGAGGAAGGCGGCCGGGTCCTCGGGGAGCAGGCCGACGAGGTGCTTGCGGTCGGGGCGGACGGTGTCGGCGCGGGCGTAGGAGCGCTTGCCGATGAAGTCGGGCTTCTTCTTGGACACCGCCCAGCTCATGCCGAGGTCCTGGGGTGTGACCGTGCCGTCGGTGTCCTGGCCGATGATCGGATAGCCCTTCTCCGCCCGCAGGACGTGCATCGTCTCCGTGCCGTAGGGGGTGATGCCGTACTGGGCACCGGCCTCGTACAGCGCCTCCCAGAGGGCGCGGGCCTCCCACGGCGACACGTTGATCTCGTAGGCCAGTTCGCCGGAGAAGCTGATGCGGCAGACTCTGGCGGCGATGCCCGCGACGGTCGTCTCCCGCCATGCCATGAACGGGAAGTCGGCGTTCTCCACGACCAGTTGGGGTGCCAGTGCGCCGAGGACCTCGCGGGAGCGGGGGCCGACCAGGGCGACGGTGGCCCACTGCTCGGTCACGGACGTGCAGTGGACCCTCAGTTCCGGCCACTCCGTCTGCAGCCACTCCTCCATCCAGTCCAGTACGGCGGCCGCGTTGCCCGTGGTCGTGGTGACCAGGAAGCGGTCCGGGGCGAGCCGGATGACCGTGCCGTCGTCGAAGACCATGCCGTCCAGGCGGCACATCACGCCGTAGCGGATCATGCCGACCTTCAGGGTGCTCATCATGTTGGTGTAGAGCCGGTCGAGGAAGACAGCGGCGTCCGGGCCCTGCACGTCGATCTTGCCGAGGGTGGAGGCGTCCATGAACGCGACGCCCTCGCGGGCGGCGGCGCATTCGCGCAGCACGGCCGCTTCCATGTCCTCACCGTTCTGCGGGTAGTACCAGGGCCGCTTCCACTGGCCGACGTTCTCGAACAGGGCGCCGTGCGCGACGTGCCACTCGTGCAGGGCCGTCGTGCGGACCGGGTCGTGCAGCGCCCCGCGGTCGCGGCCAGCGAGCGTGGCGAAGGAGACGGGTGTGTACGGCGGCCGGAACGTGGTCGTGCCGAGCGCCGAGACGTCCACCCCGAGCAGTTCGGCGACCACGCCACTGGCCAGGACGCCGGAGGTCTTGCCCTGGTCGTTGGCCGTGCCGGCCGTGGTGTAGCGCTTGGTGTGCTCGACCGAGCGCATACCGGCACCGGTTGCCCGGGCCAAGTCGTCCACGGTGACGTCGCGTTGGAGGTCGACGAAGCGCGGGGCGCCGTCCCGGCCGGGAACGGTGAAGACCTGCATGGCCGGCGTCTGCGGCTGCGCGGCCACCTGCGGAAGGCGGGGCGTCTCGCAGGTGTAGCCCTCGGCCTCGATCGCCCGCCTGCCGGCTGCTGCGCCCTGCGCGAGGGCGCGGGCCAGGTCGAGGACACCGTCGGCGCTGCCCACGACCTCGACCGCCTGGCGGCAGGCGTCGGGGACGAAGGAGCCGAGGGCCTCGTCGTAGCGCAGCTTGCCGCCCGCCTGACTGAACAGGTGCGCCACCGGGTTCCAGCCGCCGGAGACCAGCAGCAGGTCGGCGCTGAACTCCCGCTGCCCCGTGGACTGTCCGTACGGGGCGACGGTCACGGCGTTGAGTCGCGGGGCGCCCTCCGTGCCGGTGACCGCGTGCCCCGCCAGCACCTCGATGCCGGCCGCCCGGGCACGCTCCGCCCACTCCCCCGGCTCGCCGCGGGTGTCGACGATCGCCGTGATGTCCAGGCCCGCCGCGGTGAGGTCCAGCGCCGCCGCGTAGGCGCTGTCGTTGGTCGTGAAGACGACGGCGTGGCGGCCGGGCAGGACACCGTGACGGTTGGCGTAGGCGCGGGCCGAGGCGGCCAGCATCACACCGGGGCGGTCGTTGTCCGCGAAGGCGAGCGAGCGTTCGTGGGCGCCCGTGGCCAGGACGACGCGGCGGGCCCGGATGCGCCAGACCCGTTCGCGCGAGACGTTGTCCGGGGCCTGGGCGCCGAGGTGGTTGGTGCGGCGCTCGACGGCGAGGAGGTGGTTGTCGTCGTAGTGGCCGAAGACGGAGGTGCGGCGCAGTACGCGGACGTCGGGGGCGGTGTCGAGCAGTCCGGCGACCTCGTCCACCCAGTCGAGGTGTTCGGCCGTACCCAGGAGGCTGCCGCCCGGCTCCGGCTGGTCGTCGGCGAGGATGACGCGTGCTCCGCTGCGGGCGGCGGCTGCCGCCGCGGCGAGGCCGGCCGGTCCGGCGCCGACCACCAGCAGGTCGCAGTGGGCGTGTACGGCGTCGTAGCGGGCCGGGTCCGGGGCGGTGGCGAGGCGGCCCTGGCCGGGGAGGCTGGTCGCGACCAGGCCGTCGTACAGTTCGACGGTCGTCGCGGGGAGCATCGGCTCGGGGAAGGGGGCCTCGATCTGGACGACGGCGTTGGGTTCCTCGACTCCGGCGGAGAAGATCCCGCGGGGACGGCCGAGCTTGGTGCTGGTGCCGGCCTGGATGACGCCGTTGGCGAGGAGGGCGGAGGCGAGGGTGTCGCCTCGGTAGCCCTGGTATTCGGTGCCGTCGAAGGTGAAGGTCAGGGGCGCGTCGCGGTGGATGCGGCCGCGGGTGGGCAGGCGGAACGGCTGGTTCTCCTCCACCCCGCCCTCTCCCGAAACCAGGGGGTCCGCTCCCTGGACCCCCGCCGGGGGCTCCGCTCCATGACCCGCTTGCGGCTCTTCGGGGGCCACGTCCGCAAATATCGGACGGGCTGATCGCAGCGTTCGGGGCTCAGCAGCGGCCGGACGCTGCTCCCCCGCCCGGTACACGGCGAGTATCTCGTTCGTCGCCGTGTCCCGCACCGCGTTGAACCAGCGGCGGCAGCCTGCCGCGTGGCTCCAGCGCTCGGCGAAGGGGCCCTTGGGGTTGTCGCGGAAGAAGAGATAGCGGGCCCACTCCTCGTCGGTCAGGGCCGCCGGGTCCTCGGGATACGGCACGTGTGCCTGGCCGCCGTAGTGGAACTCGGCCTCGTCGCGGGGCCCGCACCACGGGCAGGGGATGAGCAGCATGGTTCGGCTCCCTAGTGGGCCACCGCGGCCGCGCCGTGCTCGTCGACGAGCGCGCCGGTGGTGAAACGGTCGAGCGAGAAGGGGGCGTTGAGAGGGTGAGGGGTGTCGTGGGCGATGGTGTGGGCGTACACCCAGCCGACGCCCGGGGTGGCCTTGAACCCGCCCGTGCCCCAGCCACAGTTGAGGTAGAGGTTGTCGACCGGGGTGAGTCCGACGATGGGCGAGGCGTCGGGGCTGACGTCGACGATGCCGCCCCAGGTGCGCAGTACGTGGGCACGCGCGAAGACCGGGAAGAGTTCCAGGGCGGCCGACATCTGCTCTTCGATGATGTGGAAGGCGCCGCGCTGGGTGTAGGAGTTGTACGCGTCGATGCCCGCGCCCATCACCAGCTCGCCCTTGTGTGCCTGGCTGACGTACACGTGCACCGCGTTGGACATGACGACCGTCGGGTGTACGGGTTCCAGGAGTTCGGAGACCAGCGCCTGCAACGGGTGGCTCTGCAGCGGGAGTTCGATGCCCGCCATCGCGGCCAGCACCGAGGTGTGGCCGGCCGAGCAGAGCGCCACCTTGCCCGCGGCGATCGGGCCCAGTGTGGTCTGGACTCCGACCACCCGGCCGCCGACCACGTCCAGGCCCGTGACCTCGCAGTTCTGGATGATGTCGATGCCTGCGGCGTCCGCCGAGCGGGCCAGGCCCCAGGCGACGTGGTCGTGCTTGGCGATGCCGGCCCGCGGCTGGTAGGTGCCGCCCATGACCGGATAGCGCACGTCGGGGGAGATGTTGACGATCGGGCAGACCTCTCTGACCTGCTCGGCGTCGAGCCATTGCGCGTCCACGCCGTTCAGGCGGTTCGCCTCGACGCGGCGCACGCTGTCGCGGACGTCCTGCAGGCTGTGGGCGAGGTTGAGCACCCCGCGCTGGGAGAAGAGGATCGGGTAGTCGAGCTCCTCGGCCAGCCCCTCCCACAGTTTGAGCGCGTGCTCGTAGATGCCGGCACTCTCGTCCCACAGGTAGTTGGAGCGGATGATCGTGGTGTTGCGGGCCATGTTGCCGCCCGCCAGCCACCCCTTCTCCAGCACGGCGACCTTGGTGATGCCGTGGTTCTTCGCCAGGTAGTGGGCGGTGGCCAGGCCGTGTCCGCCACCGCCGACGACGATCACGTCGTAGGACCGCTTCGGCTCGGGCGTGCGCCACAGCCAGTCCGGGTGTTCGGGAAGGTCGGCGCCGGGGGTTCGGGGGCTCATCGGACGTCTCCTGAAGAACCTGTAGGACCTGAGAGGTGCGGGTAGAGCGGGTGCTTCGCGGCCAGTGCCTCGGTGCGGGCGCGCAGGGCGGTGATGTCGGGCTCGGACAGGAGTGCCAGCGCGATCACATCGGCGACCTCGGCGAAGTCCTCGTCGGTGAATCCTCGGGTGGCCAGCGCCGGGGTGCCGATACGCAGGCCAGAGGTGACCATGGGCGGGCGCGGGTCGAAGGGTACGGCGTTGCGGTTGACGGTGATGCCGATCTCGTGGAGCAGGTCCTCGGCCTGCCTGCCGTCCAGTTCGGAGTCGCGCAGGTCCACCAGGACCAGATGGACGTCCGTACCGCCGGTCAGCACCTTCACCCCGGCGGCGGCCGCGTCCGGGCGGGTGAGGCGTTCGGCGAGGATGCGGGCGCCTGCGAGGGTACGGGCCTGGCGCTCGGCGAACTCGGGCGAGGCGGCGACCTTGAAGGAGACGGCCTTCGCGGCGATGACGTGCTCCAGCGGGCCGCCCTGCATGCCGGGGAAGACCGCGGAGTTGATCTTCTTGGCGAGGTCGGCCTCGTTGGTGAGGATGACCCCGCCACGCGGGCCGCCGAGCGTCTTGTGGGTCGTCGTGGTGGTGACGTGGGCGTGTGGTACAGGGTTGGGGTGCAGTCCGGCGGCGACGAGGCCCGCGAAGTGGGCCATGTCGACCATGAGGAGGGCGCCCACCTCGTCGGCGATCCGGCGGAAGGCCGCGAAGTCCAGTTGCCTCGGGTATGCCGACCAGCCCGCGATGATCATCTTGGGGCGGTGTTCCTTGGCGAGCCGCTCCACCTCGTCGAGATCGACGAGGTTGTCCGCCTCGGACACGTGGTAGGGCACGACGTTGAGCATCTTGCCGCTGTAGTTGATGCGCATGCCGTGGGTGAGGTGCCCGCCGTGCGCGAGGTCGAGGCCGAGGATGGTGTCGCCGGGCTGGAGCAGCGCGAAGAAGACCGCGGTGTTCGCCTGGGCGCCGGAGTGCGGCTGGACGTTGGCGAAGCCCGCGCCGAAGAGGGACTTGATCCGCTCGATGGCGAGCCGCTCGGTGACGTCGACGTGCTCGCAGCCGCCGTAGTAGCGACGGCCGGGGTAGCCTTCGGCGTACTTGTTGGTCAGGACCGAGCCCTGGGCCTCCATCACCGCGGCGGGCGCGAAGTTCTCGGAGGCGATCATTTCGAGGGTGGACTGCTGGCGGTGCAGTTCGGCTCGGAGGGCGGCGTGGACCTCGGGGTCCAGGTCCACCAGGGGGGTGTTCAGCGCGTTCATACGGCGTTCGCGTTCCTCTCGGCGGCCTCGACGACATTGGCGAGCAGCATGGCTCGGGTCATGGGGCCCACTCCCCCGGGCATCGGCGCCAGCCATCCGGCGACCGTGTCGGCCTCCGGGTGCACGTCGCCGACCAGCCCGTGCTCGGTGCGGGTGATGCCGACGTCCAGGACCGCGGCTCCGGGGCGCAGCATGTTCTTGGTGATCAGGCCGGGTGAGCCGGCGGCGGCGATGACGATGTCCGCCTCGCGCACGTGCCAGGCCAGGCCCTTGGTTCCGGTGTGGCACAGGGTGACGGTGGCGTTCTCGGACCTGCGGGTGAGGAGGAGCCCGATGGGCCGTCCCACGGTGATGCCGCGTCCGATCACGCACACACGCGCTCCCGCGAGCGGCACCTCGTGGCGGCGCAGCAGTTCGACGATGCCGCGCGGGGTGCAGGGCAGCGGGGCCTCGACGCCGAGGACGAGCCGGCCGAGGTTGACGGGGTGCAGGCCGTCGGCGTCCTTGGTCGGGTCCATGCGTTCCAGTACGGCGTTGGCGTCCAGGTGGCGCGGCAGCGGGAGCTGGACGATGTAGCCGGTGCAGGCCGGGTCGGCGTTGAGTTCGTCGATGACGTCCTCGACCTGCCGTTGGCCGGCGTCGGCGGGCAGTTCGCGGCGGAGGGAGGCGATGCCCACCTGCGCGCAGTCGCGGTGCTTGCCCGCGACGTAGGCGTGGCTGCCCGGGTCGTCGCCGATCAGGACGGTGCCGAGTCCCGGCGGGCGGCCGCCGGTCGCGGTCAACTTGGCGACGCGCTCGGCAAGTTCGCCACGGATCCGGGCGGCGGTCGCCTTGCCGTCGAGCAGTCGTGCGGTCACCGGCGGTACCTCTTCCCCACTGCTAGCCACGAAGACGGGACATGGTCGGGTCGAACAGGGGCTCCTCGGCGACGACGGCCTCGACGCGCTGGTCGAAGTAGCCGATGTGCACGGTGGTGCCGGGGGTGGTGAGTTCCGTGGGCAGCCATGCGTAGGCGATGCCCTTGCCGATCGTGTAGCCGTAGGCGGCGCTGGTGACGTACCCGACGGCGCGGTCGCCGTCGTACACCGGTTCCTTGCCCATGACGACGGCCTGCGGGTCGTCGACGGTGAGGCAGGTGAGGCGGCGCCGTACGTCTGCCTTGCGCCGCTCCAGCGCCGCCTTGCCGACGAAGTCGTCCTTGTCGAGCTTGACGGCGAAGCCGACGCCGGCCTCGTAGGGGTCGTGCTCGTAGGTCATGTCGGTGCCGAAGGAGCGGTAGCCCTTTTCCAGGCGCAGGCTGTTGAAGGCGCCGCGGCCGGCGACGATGCCGCCCAGCGGCTCGGCCGCCTGCCACAGGGTGTCCCACAGCTTCTGGCCCAGGTCGGCCGTCGTGTACAGCTCCCAGCCGAGTTCACCCACGTACGACAGGCGCATCGCCGTCACCGGGACGCTGCCGATGTGGGCGCGCTTGGCGCGGAAGTACTTGAGGCCGTCGTTCGAGAAGTCCTCGTCGGTGAGGGGTTGCAGCACCTTGCGGGCGAGCGGTCCCCACAGGCCGATGCAGCAGGTGCCCGGGGTGATGTCACGGACATGGACCGTGCCGTCGGCGGGGAGGTGGCGGCTGAACCAGTCGAGGTCGAGGTTGCCGTTGGCACCGACCTGGAAGAGGTCGCGGGCCAGTCGGGCCACGGTGACGTCGCTGCGGATGCCGCCGTCGTGGTCGAGGAGGAGGGTGTACGTCACCGAACCGACGGACTTGGCGACCTTGCCGGTGCACAGGCGCTCCAGGAAGGCGGCGGCACCGGGGCCGACGACCTCCAGGCGCTTCAGGGCCGTCATGTCGTACATCGCGACGGTCTCGCGGGTGGCCTGTGCCTCGGCGCCGACGATGGGTGACCAGTACTGCGCGGCCCAGTCGTTGGGGGTCGGGATGGAGCGGCCCTCGACGAGGCCGGCGTTGGCCTCGTACCACTGCGGGCGCTCCCAGCCGTTCGCCTCCAGGAAGTAGGCGCCCCGCTCCTGCTGGCGGGCGTAGAAGGGGCTGGTGCGGATCGGACGCGGCTTCCCGGACGGCTGGAGGGGGTGGAGGATGTCGTAGACCTCGACGAAGTTCTGGCAGTCGCGGGCGAGGACGTACTCCGGGGTCAGCTGGTGCGGCTCGAAGCGGTTGAGGTCGCACTCGTGCAGGTCGAAGGACGAGCAGTAGCCGTCGACGAGCCATTCGGCCATGGCCCGCCCGACGCCCGCGGAGTGGGTGACCCAGACGGCCTCGGCGACCCAGAAGCCCTTGACCGCCGGGGACTCACCGAGCAGCGGGAAGTTGTCGGTGGTGAAGGAGAACAGGCCGTTGATGCCCTCCTCGATCTTGGCGTCCTTCGTCGCGGGGAGCAGGGACTGGGTCTCGGTCCAGGCGTCCGCGAAGTCGTCCTCGGTGAACTTCAGGACCGACGGCATCGCCTCGGCCTCGTCCACGGAGAGGATGTCGTCGGCGGAGACGGGCATCGGGCGGTGGCCGTAGTAGCCGATGCCCAGGGTGTCGAAGCGGTCGCGGTAGTAGAGGTCGCCGTCCTGGTGGCGCAGGATCGGGCGCACCGCCTCCTCGGTCTGGCCTGCCAGCGCGGGGACCGGGCCGGTCCAGGCGAGCTGGTGGGCGAGCGGGGTGAGCGGGAGGTTCAGTCCGGCCATGCGGGCGATCTTCGGGCCCCAGATGCCGGCGCAGCACACGACGATGTCGGCGGGGATCTCGCCCTGGTCGGTGCGGACACCGGTCACCTCGCCGTCGGCCTGCAGCACGTCGAGGACCTCGTGGCGATCCAGGAAGCGCACGCCGCGTTCGGTGGCCCGGCGGATCTGGGCCTCGACGGCGACGACGGCCTTGGCGAGGCCGTCCGTGGGGACCAGGAGGCCGCCCAGGACCCTGTCCCGGTTGACCAGGGGGTGCTGTGCGACGCATTCCTCGGGGCTCAGCAGCCGGGCCTCGATGCCCCAGGCGGTGATCCAGCCGTGGCGGCGCCGGAGTTCGGTCAGACGCTCGGGGGTGGTGGCCACCTCAAGGCCGCCGACCTGGAGGAAACAGGGCCGGCCGTCGATGTCGAGGGAGCAGAACTTCTCGACGGTGTAGCGGGCCAGTTCGGTCATGGTCTTGGAGGAGTTCGTCTGGAAGACCAGGCCGGGAGCATGTGAGGTGGAGCCCCCGGTCGCGGGGAGCGGGCCCTGGTCGACCACGGTCACTTCGGTCCAGCCTCGCGCGGAGATCTCGTCGGCGAGCGCTGCTCCCACGACGCCCGCTCCGATGATGACCACTCGGGGTCCCGCCATCGCCGCACCTCCGATTTCAAAACCGGTTCAGTTGCTGCCTGCGCAACATGCTTCAGGTTGCGCAACTCAATGTGCCCGCCCCGGGGAGAGGGTGTCAAGGGGTCCGTGACGTCGGAGGACAGGCCGCAACGCACCCCTGAACACGGCAATGCCCGACGGGCGATGCACACGGATGCGCACCGCCCGCCGGGCATGTTCGACCGCCCTTCGGCCCCGGGCTACTTCACCCAGGCGTCCACCTTGTCCTTGTTGGCCTCGACCCACTTCTTGGCCGCCGCGTCGGGCGTCATCTTGTCCACCGCGATGTACTTGGCCACGGTGTTCTGGTCGTCGTTGGTCCAGTTGAAGTTCTTCACCAGGTCATAGGCGGGGCTGCCCGACTTGGCGAACTTGGCACTGACGATCTTGTCGAGGTCGTAGACGGGATAGTCGCAGGCGACCTTGGCCGCATCCGCGTCGCAACCCGTCTTGTACGCGGGCAGCTTGACCTTGACCAGGGGCACCTCGGACATGAACCACTGCGGCTCGTAGAAGTAGCCGAGCACCCATTCCTTGTTCTTCTCGGCCTTCCTGAAGGCCTGGATGAGCGCGGTCTCGCTGCCCGCGTACACCACCTTGAAGTCCAGCTTCAGGTTCTTCACCAGTGCCGCGTCATTGGTGACGTACGACGGGTCGCCGTCGAGGAGCTGACCCTTGCCGCCCGACTCGGAGGTCTTGAAGTTGGACGCGTACTTGTCGAGGTTCTTCCAGTCGGTGATGTCCGGGTGCGCCTTCGCCAGCCACGGCGGCACGTACCAGCCGATGAGGCCCTTGTTGCCGGTCTGGCCGGCCTCGACGGCGGTCTTCTGCCCGGTGATGTACTTCTTCTTCAGATCATCGTGGCCCCAGTTCTCCAGGACGGCGTCGACCTCCCCGGTGCCGAAGCCCTGCCAGGCGATCTCCTCCTTGAGGTCCTTCTTGTTGACCGTACAGCCGAGGTTGTGCTGCGCGACGTACGCGACGACCGCCGCGTCCGCCTCATAGCCCACCCACGGGTTGACGGCAAGGTTGAACGTGCCGCACTTGCCGGAGCTCTTGGAGCCGGAGGAGGAGCTGTCGCCGACCTTCGCCCCGCCGCACGCGGTGAGGGTGAGGCCGAGGACGGCCAGGCCGGCCGCGCCGGCTCGCCAGTGTCTTGCCATGGTTCGTGCTCCTTAAGCGCTCGCGCGTCGCGCCGCTGCCTGAGTGATCCGGTCGAACATGACTCCGAGCAGTACGATGGCGAGTCCCGCCGCCAGCCCCTTGCCGTACAGCTCTCCCTGCGAGAATCCGGCCACGACGTCGTAGCCGAGGGCGCCCGCGCCTACCAGGCCGCCCACAACAACCATCGACAGCACGTAGATCAGGCCCTGGTTGGTCGCGAGCGTCAGGGCACTGCGTGACATCGGCAGTTGAACCTTGGTGATGATCTGCCAGGTGTTGCACCCGGCGGAGGTGGCCGCCTCGACGGTGGTCTCGGGCACGGCCCGTACCCCGTCCGCGATGATCTTCATGGCGACCGGCGCCGCGTAGACGATCGCCGCGACGATGGCGGTGAAGCGGGTCGCGCCGAACAGGGCGAGGAACGGCACGAGATAGACGAACGGCGGCATGACCTGTGCCGCGTCCAGGCTGGGCCGCAGTACCCGGTCCACGAGCATGCTGCGCCCCATCCACACCCCGAAGACGACACCGAGCACCATCACGAGCACGGTCGCGACGACGGTCGACGCCAGCGTCGTCATGGCGTCCGACCACAGACCCGTGCCCAGAAGCAGGCCCAAGCACACGACCGTGGTGATCCCGGCGCGCCGGCCGCCGAGCACCACGCCGAGTCCGATCAGGACCGCGCCCACGAGCCACCACGGGGAGTCGGTGAGCAGCGACTGGAAGGGGTTGAGCAGGCCGTTGGTGATCGTGTCGCGGAAGGCGTTCGTGAGGCCGGACAGATGGTCCTGCAGCCAGGTGGTCACGTCGTCGGCCCCGCCGGCGATGGAGCTGCCCATGCCGCCGTCGCCGGGGAACTCCGCGGCCCACACATAGGTGTGCGACATGTAGATCAGTACCGCCGTGACCGCCGCCCCCGCTCCCAGCAGCGGCCGGCGCCACTTCAGGAAACGGTTCCTCGAACGCCGGGCCGTCTCCTCGCGGGCGCTCGCCGCGGTCGTGACCCGGTCCAGGACGATGGCCATGACCACGATGGCCAGGCCCGCGTTGAAGGCCGTACCGACGTCGAGCGACTGCAGGGCCTGCAACACGGTCTTGCCGAGGCCGGGCGCGTCGATCAGGGCCGCGATCGTCACCATCGCCAGGGCGGCCATGATGGTCTGGTTGACGCCCATCACCACGGTCCGCTTGGACATCGGCAGCAGGACCTTGAGCAACGACTGGCGGCGCGTCGCGCCCAGTGAGTCGGCCGCCTCCACCGTCGTCTCGGGCACGGAACGGATGGCGTGCGCGGTGATGCGAATCGCCGGCGGGGCCGCGTAGATGACGGTGGCGATCACGGCCGAGGCACCGCCGATGAGGAAGAACAGCGTCAGCGGCGCCAGGTAGACGAAGGTCGGCATCGTCTGCATGAAGTCCAGGACGGGCGTCATGATCCGGTTGACCCGGTCGGACAGTCCCGCCCACACGCCCAGCGGGACGGCGAACAGCAGCGCCACGACGACCGCGGAGAGGGTGAGGGCCAGGGTGTCCATGCTCTCCTGCCACAGGCCCTGCAGCCCGAAGAAGGTGAAGCCGGCCACGGCCAGCAGCGCCACCCGCCAGTTGCCCGCCGCCCAGGAGACGTATCCGGTGAGGCCGACGACTCCGAGCCAGCCGATCTGCGGGACCGGGCGGGTATCGGACGGCTGGGAGATCAGGTCCTGGATGAAGGTCACCAGGTTGTCGATGACCAGCCGGATCTCGTTGAAGAAGTAGAGGAAGAGCGGGTTGGAGTTGCGGTCGGCACCGATGGAATCGTTGACGTCGTTGAGCCAGCGGTGCAGACCGGTGAGGTCCGCCGCCGCCAGGGACAGGGTCTGCTTTCCGCGCAGCACGGCGAAGAGCACCAGCCACAGGACCAGGATCACGGCCAGCGCCATGGCCCGGCTGATCCTGCGCCCGCGGACTGCGGGAGCGATCGGCTCCGCCGTCTGTGTCTGCTCCGGTTTCTCCATGGCGACGGTCATCACATGTCGCCTTCCTGTCCGGCGACCACCGCGAGGATCTCCTCGTCACCGACGATGCCGAGCAGCTTGCCGTCCTCGACGACCTTGACCGGCTTCTCGGCCGCGAGGACGGCCCGGGTGGCTTCCCGCACCACGACGTCCGGGCCCAACTCGGGGCCGTCCAGGGCGTCGCCGTCCTCCGGCGGGCGCATGATCCACCGCAGGGTGAGGACGTCGCCGCGCGGCACGTCCTTGACGAACTCGCGTACGTAGTCGTCGGCGGGGGCGCCGACCAGTTCGTCGCCGGTGCCGCACTGGACCGTCTTGCCGTCGCGCATGATCAGGATGCGGTCGCCCAGCTTGAGCGCCTCGGAGAGGTCGTGGGTGATGAACACCATCGTCTTGCCGACCTCGTGGTGCAGCCGGATGACCTCGTTCTGCATGTCGCGGCGGATCAGCGGGTCCAGCGCCGAGAACGGCTCGTCGAAGAAGAGCACGTCCGGGTCACCGGCCAGCGCGCGGGCGAGACCGACGCGCTGCTGCATACCGCCGGAGAGCTGGTCGGGGTAGGAGTTCTCGTATCCGGCGAGGCCGACCAGTTCGACGACCTCCAGGGCCCGCTTGGTGCGTTCGGCCTTGCCCATCCCGCGGATCTCCAGGCCGAAGGCCACATTGTCCACCACCCGGCGGTGCGGCAGCAGCCCGAAGTGCTGGAAGACCATGGAGAACTTGCTGCGGCGCAGGTCGCGCAGGCGCTTGTCGTCGACCTCGCGGATGTCCTGGCCCTCGAAGACGACCTCCCCGGCAGTGGGTTCGATCAGCCGGGTCAGACATCGCACCAGCGTGGACTTGCCGGAGCCGGACAGCCCCATGACGACGAAGACCTCGCCCGGCGCGACGTCGAAGCTCACGTCACGTACGGCGGCGGTGCATCCGGTGCGGTCCATGAGCTCGCGGCGGGTCAGGCCACACAGCTCCTGCGATCCCGGTACCCGGTCGGCCTTCGGCCCGAACACCTTCCACAGATTGCGCACGGAAATGACCGGAGAGCCGTCCGAGTCCTGGGGTGTGCCGCGCCGCTGCGGCACCTCGGTCTGTGTGGGGGTCACGATCGACCTCTTTTCGGCGTTCAGCCGCGGAACCAGTGCTGCGGCCGGGGTTGGATGTTCTGCCAGATGTGCTTGGGCTCTCGGTACTCGTCCAGGCCGGTCGGTCCCAGCTCCCGGCCCACGCCCGAGTGCCCGAAGCCACCCCATTCCGCCTGCGGCACATAGGGGTGGTAGTCGTTGATCCACACCGTGCCGTGCCGCAGCCGCCGGGCGACTCGCTGGGCCTTTCCGGCGTCCTGCGTCCACACGGCCCCGGCGAGTCCGTACTCGGTGTCGTTGGCGATGCGTACGGCGTCGTCCTCGTCGGTGAAGCGCTCCACGGTGAGCACGGGTCCGAAGGACTCCTCGTACACCACGCGCATGTCCTGGCGGCATTCGTCGAGGACGGTCGGCGGGTAGTAGTGGCCGTTCGCGAGGTCGGGGTCGCCGGGCCGTTCGCCGCCGCAGCGCAGCACGGCGCCCTCGGCGAGGCCCGCGGCGACGTACGCCTCGACCTTCTCCAGGTGCTGGGCGGAGATCAACGCTCCGGTCTCGGCCCCGGAGTCGAAGGGGCCGCCCAGACGGATCTGCCGCGCGCGGCGGACGACCTCGTCGACGAACCGGTCGTGCAGCGAGTCCTCGACGATCAGCCGGGCACCCGCCGAGCAGACCTGCCCCGAGTGCAGGAAGACGGCCGTGAGCGCGAAGTCCACGGCCGTCTCGAAGTCGGCGTCCGCGAACACGACGTTCGGGTTCTTGCCGCCGAGCTCCAGCGCCACCTTCTTCACCGTCGCGGCGGCGGTGGCCATGATCCGCTTGCCGGTCTCCAGGCCACCCGTGAAGGAGACCATGTCGACGGCCGGGTCCTCGGAGAGCGGTGCGCCCACCTCGGGCCCGGTGCCGAGGACGAGGTTGGCGGCGCCGGCCGGGAGCCCGGCCTCCTGAAGTGCCTTCATCAGCAGGATCGAGGTGGAGGGGGTGAGCTCACTGGGCTTGAGGACGATCGTGTTGCCCGCGAGCAGGGCGGGCGCGACCTTCCAGGACGCCTGGAGCAGCGGGTAGTTCCAGGGGGTGATCAGACCGCACACGCCGATCGGCTCGTACACGACGCGGCTGACGGCTTCGTCGCGGCCGGTGTCGATCACGCGGCCGGCGTCCGTGCCGGCGAGTCCGCCGTAGTAACGGAAGCAGGAGACGACGTCGGCGATGTCGTACTCGCTCTCCACCAGCCGCTTGCCGGTGTCCAGCGACTCGGCGCGGGCGAACTCCTTGGCGTCGCGCTCGACGATGTCGGCGGTACGCAGCAGCAGCGCGCCACGCTCGCGTTCGGGGGTGCGTGGCCAGGGGCCCTCGTCGAAGGCGCGGCGGGCCGCGGCGATCGCCGCCTCGGCATCGGGACGTGTCCCCTCCGATACGGTCGCGGAGAGCGTGCCGTCGGCGGGACAGCGGATTTCCCGGAGGTCTCCGGCCACCGGATGCCGCCATTCTCCATCCACATACAGGTCTGCCACGCGCCAAGCCCTTCAGCTGAAATGCGTTGCGCATCGTGCACCCAATTGCTTGTGGTGGAACACACTCGCGAATGTGTAGACATACGTCAAGAGGTTGGCCGATGACGATTTCGCCATGTGAGCACTTGCCCGGCCGCCCTTGACCGGAAGCGTGCGCCGCGCCGACCATGTTGCGTATCGCTCACCTAGTTGTGCAATACGCACCGACGGAGGCCGACGTGTCCCCTAACTTCCCCCGACCGCGACCTGGCCGTGAGTACGTCCTCACCCTCTCGTGTCCCGACAGCGCGGGACTGGTCCACGCCGTGAGCGGCTTCCTCGTCCGGAACTCCGGAAACATCCAGGAGAGCCAGCAGTTCGACGATCGGCTCCAGGGCCGTTTCTTCATGAGGGTCCACTTCGACGTTTCCGACCCCACCGTCGATCTGAAAAACCTGCGTTACCGGTTCGGCCCCGTGGCGGAGGCCTATCGCATCTCCTGGACCCTGCGGGACGCCGCCACCCCGACCCGGACACTGATCATGGTCTCGAAGTACGGCCACTGCCTGAACGACCTGCTCTTCCGCCGGCACACGGGTTCCCTCAACATCGAGATCCCCGCGATCGTCTCCAACCACCGGGACTTCGAGGGACTGGCGGAAACCTACGGCATTCCCTTCCACCACATCCCGGTCACCAAGGACACCAAGGCCGAGGCCGAGGCACGGCTGCTGGAGCTGACGCGCGAGCTTGGCGTCGACCTGGTGGTGCTCGCCCGCTACATGCAGATCCTCTCCGACGACCTGTGCAAGCAGCTCGAAGGCCGCGCCATCAACATCCACCACTCCTTCCTTCCCAGTTTCAAGGGCGCACGCCCCTACGAGCAGGCCTACGACCGCGGGGTGAAGCTCGTCGGCGCGACGGCGCACTACGTGACGCCCGACCTGGACGAAGGGCAGATCATCGAGCAGGACGTGGTCCGGGTGGACCACTCGCTCGACCCCGGGGAGCTGGTCACGGTCGGCCGGGACGTGGAGGCGCAGGTACTCGCACACGCGGTGAAGTGGCACAGCGAGAGCCGCGTCATGGTGGACGGCAACCGCACGGTGGTCTTCCGCTGAGCGACACGACTGGGCGGGCGGGCTGGATCTCCAGCCCGCCCGCGGTCGTATACGGCCGTCAGCCCCCCAGTCGGTCCAGCAGCGCGCGGCGCCATCGCTCGGTCTCGGCGATCTGGTTGAAGGTGAACAGGTGCAGCCCCGCCACTCCCGCCGAGGGCGCGGTGAGGACCTCCCCGCAGCGCCCCAGCAGCCGGTCCGGTGAGTACCCCCCGGGCGCCGCGAACCGCAGGAACCACGAGGCGTGCTTCGTCAGGAAGCGCGTCGACTCCCCCACACCGATCTTCGTCGCCATCGCCAGCAGCTTCGCCCGCTGCACGGGCCCCGCGACGCCCAGGTGGACGGGCAGAGTGACGTCCCGGCGCCGGATCCGAGCGACCCACTCCCCCAGTACGCGCGGGTCGAAGCAGAGGTTGCTCACGATGTACGTGGCGTGCTCGCGCTTGTCCCACATGGCCTGGATGGTGATGTCGTCGTGGATGAGCGGATGGCTCTCGGGATAGCCGGTGACCCCGACGTGGGTGAAGGGCCGGCCCAGCTCGGTCAGCCGGCGCAGCACCGGCAGGGCGCCGTCGTAGGCCCCGGCCTGCGGGTCGGCGTCGCCCGCCGGGACGAAGACGTCGTCCACGCCCGCCGCACGGAGCCGGTCGACGACCTCCTTCAGGTGCGCGTCGTCCCGCAGCAGCCGCGCGGGCACGTGCGGGACGACGCGGTAGCCGTGCGCCGCGAGCCGGCCGGCCAGATCGAGGGTCGGCTCCAGACCCTTCACCGGCGAGGCCGTCACGGTGACGACGACGTCGCGCGGGACATGGGCGAGGACCTTGTCCTCGGTCGCCCGCGCGGGCAGCACCTCGTAGCGGACGCTGTCCAGCAGCGGCCGGAGCCCTACGGCACCCAAGGTCTACCCGGCCTGCTTCTGGGCGTCACGGTGGCGGTAGTACGCGGCCTTCGACGGCGCCTGCGGCTCCTTGCCCAGGATCAGGTCGGCGGCCTTCTCGGCGATCATCATCACCGGTGCGTAGATGTTGCCGTTGGTGACATAGGGCATGACGGAGGCGTCCACCACGCGCAGGCCCTCCAGCCCGTGCACGCGCATGCTGGTCGGATCGACGACGGCCATCTCGTCGGTCCCCATCTTGCAGGTGCAGGACGGGTGCAGGGCGGTCTCGCCCTCCTTCGCGACCCAGGCGAGGATCTCCTCGTCCGTCTCCACCTCGGGACCGGGCGAGACCTCCCCGGCGTTGTAGGGGGCGAGTGCGGGCTGGTCGAGGAGCTTGCGGGCGACGCGGATCGCCTCCACCCATTCGCGGCGGTCCTGCTCGGTGGAGAGGTAGTTGAAGCGCAGCGCCGGGTGCTCGCGCGGATCCCTGCTCTTGATCTTCACCGAGCCGATGGCGTCGGAGTACATGGGCCCGACGTGCACCTGGTAGCCGTGGCCGCCGGCCGGCGAGGAGCCGTCGTAGCGGACCGCGACGGGCAGGAAGTGGAACATCAGGTTGGGGTAGTCCACATCCTCGTTACTGCGGGCGAAGCCACCGGCCTCGAAGTGGTTGGTGGCTGCCGGGCCCTTGCGGAACAGCCACTGCAGCCCGATGAAGGGGGCGCGCCACTTCGCCATGTACGGCTGCATGGACACCGGCTGCTTGCAGGCGTACTGGACGTACACCTCCAGGTGGTCCTGCATGTTCTCGCCGACGCCCGGGAGGTCGTGGACGACGTCGATGCCGAGGGCGCTCAGCTCCTCGGCGTTGCCGACGCCGGAGAGCTGCAGCAGCTGCGGGGAGTTGATCGCCCCGCCGCAGAGAATGACCTCCTTGGCGCGGACCTGCTGGAGCTCGCCGCGGCCGCGCTGGTACTCGACTCCGACGGCGCGCTTGCCCTCGAACAGGACGCGGGTGACGAGGGCGCGGGTCCTGACCGTGAGGTTGGGCCGCTTCCTCGCGGGCTTGAGGTACGCCTTGGAGGCCGAGAGCCGGCGTCCGCGGTGGACGTTGCGGTCGAACTTGGCGAAACCCTCCTGCCGGTAGCCGTTGACGTCGTCCGTGGGGGCGTAGCCCGCCTCCTCGGTGGCCTTCAGGAAGGCACCGAAGAGCGGGTTGGTCGCCGGGCCGCGTTCGAGCACGAGGGGCCCGTCATGACCACGGAACTCGTCGTCCGGATCGGCGGCCAGACAGTTCTCCATCCGCCGGAAGTACGGCAGACAGTGCGCGTAGTCCCAGCTCTCCATGCCCGGATCGGCCGCCCAGCGCTCGTAGTCCATGGGGTTGCCGCGCTGGAAGATCATGCCGTTGATGCTGCTGGAGCCGCCCAGCACCTTGCCGCGCGCGTGGTAGACGCGCCGGCCGCCCATGTGGGGCTCGGGCTCGGACTCGTACTTCCAGTCGTAGAAGCGGCTGCCGATCGGATAGGTCAGCGCCGCGGGCATGTGGATGAAGACGTCCCACGGGTAGTCGGACCGGCCGGCCTCCAGGACCAGCACCCGGTTCGCCGGATCTGCGGAGAGCCTGTTCGCCAGTGCACTGCCGGCCGAACCGCCGCCGACGATGACGAAGTCGTATTGCAGAGGAGCCATGGTGCCTCGTCTCGCTCGCGCCGTAGATACGCGAGGCATGCTAATACCGGTAGCGCTATACGCACCAGGTTGCGAGCCACGCAACTTGCAAGGCCTTCATTTCAGCCCGGTTACTTGCACCTGCGTTGTTTACTACGCGTATAGTTTCGTTGTGAGCAACCACAGCCAAGACACCGAAACGTCAAATTCGCAGGCCGGCGGCGTACAGTCGGTCGACCGAGCCATCAGCGTCCTCGAGATCCTGGCCCAGCGCGGCGAGGCCGGCGTCAGCGAGGTGGCCGCCGAGATCGACGTCCACAAGTCCACCGCGTTCCGGCTGCTCGGCGCCCTGGAGGCGCGCGGCCTGGTGGAGCAGGCGGGCGAGCGCGGAAAGTACCGCCTCGGCTTCGGCATCGTACGCCTGGCCGGCGCCGTCACGGGACGCCTCGACATCACCCAGCAGGGCCGCCCGGTGTGCGAGCGGCTCGCCGAGGAGATCGGCGAGACCGTCAACATCGCCGTCCTGCAGGAGCACTACGCGATCAATCTCTACCAGGTGCGCGGCCCGGCGGCCGTCGCCGCGCACAACTGGGTCGGGGAGCTGACCCCACTGCACGCCACGTCCAGCGGCAAGGTCCTGCTGGCGCACCTGCCCACCAAGGAGCGCGCCGCGCTGCTGTCCGAGGCCGGCCTGAAGAAGGTCACCCCGCACACCATCACCGCGAAGGCGAAGCTGGAGAAGAACCTCGCCGAGGCCCGGGAGCGCGGCTACGCGTGGACCGTGGAGGAGCTGGAGATCGGTCTGCACGCGATGGCCGCGCCGATCCGCGACCGGGACGGCGAGGTCATCGCGGCGCTCAGCGCCTCCGGGCCCTCGTACCGCTTCACCGAGGAGCGTCTGCACGAGCTCTCCCCGATCCTGCTCAAGGGCGCGGAGGAGATCAGCCACCGGATGGGCTACCTGGGCTGACCGACGCCTCGTCTACTGCGGACGGACGCCCAGGCGCTCGTTCACCCAGTCGTGGAAGGCCCCGATGTGGTGCTCGCTGGGGACGAGGACGCCGCCCTTGGCGTACATGCGGGAGCTCATTCCGGGCTGGGTGCGCTCGCACGCGTCGAAGTCCTGGCGGTTGACCCGGTCGAAGAGCTCCACGGACCGGCTGACGTCCTTGCCGCTGTCGACGACGTGCGGGAGGTAGAGCCAGTCGCACTCGACGATCGTGCGGTCGACTGCCGCCGGGTACATCCGGTGGAAGATCACGTGGTCCGGGACGAGGTTGATGAAGACCTGCGGCTTGACGGTGATCGCGTAGTAGCGGCGGTCCTGGTCCTCGGACACCCCGGGGATGCGGTCCAGGCCCTCGGAACCGTCGACGGTGAAGCCCTGGACCTCCTCACCGAACTCGGCGCCGTGACCGACGTAGTACTGGGCGGCATAGCCGTCGGCGAACTCGGGGAGCACCTCGGTGAGCTCGGGGTGGATCGTGGCGCAGTGGTAGCACTCCATGAAGTTCTCGATGATGAGCTTCCAGTTCGCCTTGACGTCGTAGACGATCCGCTTGCCCACCGAGAGGTTGTCGATGTCGTAGCGCTCGATCGATTCCACGTCGCCGAGGCGGCCCACGACCTCGCCGACGACGTCCTCCTCGAAGGGGGGCGGGTTCTCCGCGAGGCAGACCCAGACGTAGCCGAGCCATTCGCGGGTGGCCACGCCCACCAGACCGTACTCGGTGCGGCCGACGTCCGGCATCTTGGTGAGGTTGGGCGCGGCGACCAGCTTGCCGTTCAGGTCGTACGTCCAGGCGTGGTACGGGCACTGGAAGGCCCGCTTGACCTCGCCGCTCTCCTCCGTGCAGAGCTTGGCCCCGCGGTGCCGGCAGACGTTGAAGTAGGCGCGGACGGAGTTGTCCCGGGCACGCGTGACCAGGATGCTCTCGCGGCCCACGTCGACGGTGCGGAAGGCCCCGGGCTTCGCCAGTTCGGAGGCGCGCGCGACGCAGAACCACATGGTCTCGAATATGCGCTCCTGCTCCTGGGCGAAGATCCCGGGATCCGTGTAGGAGGAGCCGGGGAGGGTGGCGATCAGGCTGTCCGGCAGGCTGGTCGAGGTCACGGTGCACTCCTCGGGAAACGTCGTGGAGGGGTCATTCACGCGCCGGGAAGATCGACTCCGGACGGCGTTGTGTATTCAGCAACGCTGCGCGCCATAGGCAACCGCAGCATGGGATGCCGCATGGGCGCTGTCAAGAGACAGCGGCGGTGAGCTGCTTGCGCCAGCGGGTGAACAGCCGCGGCTGGTTCATCCCGAGCACGGCCACCGGATGACCGCCTCGCCGGTAGACGGCCAGGACGTCGCGGTCGTCCGCCGCACCGGCCTCGACGGTCACGCTGTCGGCGCCGACCGCGTGGCCGGCGAACTGGATCTTCACGCCGTACTGATCCGACCAGAAGTACGGCGGCCGGGGCACACCCGGCTGCGCGGCACCGCCCGCCAGCAGCGTGGCGACGGCGGCGTCGGGACGCTCCCGCGCACCGGTCCAGTGTTCGACCCGGCGGTGGGCGCCGACCCGGGGGTCGTACCAGTTGGCACAGTCGCCGACCGCGACCACACCGGCCAGGCTGGTGCGGCCGTCGGAGCCGCACTTGACGCCGTTGTCGAGCGCGACGCCGGAGCCTTCCAGCCACTCGACACACGGGCGCGCCCCCACACCGACGACCACGATGTCGGCGGCGAGGCTGCGTCCGTCCGCCAGCAGGACGGCGTCCACCCGGGTCTCCCCGCTCAGCCCCTTGACGCCGACACCGCACAACAGCCGTACGCCGTGGTCCGCGTGCAGGCCGGAGACGATGCCGCCCATCGTCTCGCCCAGCGGTCCGGCGAGCGGCGTCGGGGCCACCTCGACGACCGTCACGTCGAGTCCGAGGGTGTACGCGGTCGAGGCGACCTCGGCACCGATGAATCCGCCGCCGATCACGACCAACCGTCCGCCCAGGGCCAGTTCGTCGCGCAGGGCGCGGGCGTCGTCCAGGGTGCGCAGCAGGTGCACTCCGGCGAGACCCTCACTGCCCGGCAGGGTGCGCGCGGCAGCGCCGGTCGCGATGACGATGCCGTCGGCGCGCAGCTCCCGTCCACCGGTGAGCCGGACGGCGCGGTCGGTGCGGTCGAGTCCGGTGGCGCGGGTGCCGAGCAGCCACTCCGCCCCCAGGTCCTCTTCGTCCGTCTCCAGGGCCAGGTCCGCTTCGCCGACGGTGCCGGCCAAGAACTCCTTGGACAGTGGCGGTCTGTCGTACGGGCGGTGCGACTCGTCGCCGATGACGACCAGCCGCCCGTCGTAGCCCTGCTTCCGCAGCGACCGCGCCGCCGACAAGCCGGCCAGCGAGGCGCCCACCACGGCCACGGTCCTCACGCGGGCCCCCCGGCGAGCCGGGATGCGATGCAGGGCGGCAGGTTGGGCGCCTCCGTGGACACACGGACGTAGATCATGCCGTCCTCGACCACGACCTCGTGCGTCCGGACCGGGAGCTTGGCCGGCGGGGCGTCGACGGCGCCGGTCCTCAGGTCGAACTTCGAGGCATGCAGCGGGCATTCCACCTCGCAGCCCTCCAGCCAGCCGTCGGCGAGCGAGGCGTCCTGATGGGTGCAGGTGTCGTCGATGGCGAAGACCTCGCCATCGTCGGTGTGGAACACCGAGACCGGCGGATCGATGTCGAGCCGGAAAGCCTCGCCTCGCGGAAGATCCGCGAGACGGCACGCGGGAATCATCATGACACCTCGGTGCGTATAGCGAAACGGATTGCGGTAAGCGCAACATCAGTCTGAAGTCGCCCAGAACCCTTGTCAAGGCGTTCCCGAGCCGAGACACCCCAACGTTTCCGTTCCTCTTCACGCAACACTGTGCGCGATATGGAACAGAACGAAAGAGAAATCCGACCGTTTCGGGACACATGAAGGCAGCCCGTCTCCCCGCCCCACAAGGGACGAGGAGACGGGCGCGTACTGCCCCGAGCCTGCCGGACGGTCAGAAGCCCCGGTCGATCCACTCCTGAAGATGCGGCGCCTCGGCGGCAATGGTGGTCGTATCCCCGTGTCCGGTGTGGACGACGGTGTCACCCGGCAGCGCGAGCAGCCGGTGCCGGATCGACTCGACGATGGTGGGGAAGTCGCTGTACGACCTTCCCGTCGCCCCCGGCCCGCCCGCGAAGAGCGTGTCACCGCTGAAGAGCGCGGTGAGACCCGGCGCGTACAGGCAGACCGCGCCGGGTGCGTGGCCGGGCGTGTGCAGCACGGTCAGCTCGACACCCGCCACCGCGAGCACCTGGCCGTCGGCCAGTTCGCCGTCGGGCTTCCGGTCGGGGTGGGTCTGATCCCACAGCGGCAGGTCGTCGCCATGGAGCAGGATCGGGGCACCGGTACGTGCCGCGAGTGCCGGCGCGGCGTCGATGTGGTCGTTGTGAGCGTGCGTGCACACAATGGCCCGCAGGCTACGCCCGCCGAGGGCCTCGGCGATGGCCTCGGCGTCGTGCGCGGAGTCGACGACGACGGCCTCGCGGTCGTCGCCGATGATCCACACGTTGTTGTCGACGTCCCAGGTGCCGCCGTCCAGCGAGAACGTCCCCGAAGTCACGAGGCGTTCGATGCGGGCGGCGGCCATCAGAGCACCACCACCGAGCGCAGGACGTCGCCGGCGTGCATCCGCTCGAACGCCTTCTCCACCTCGTCCAGCGCGATGGTCTCCGTGACGAACGCGTCCAGCGGCAGGCGGCCCTGCAGATGGAGGTCGATGAGCATCGGGAAGTCCCGGGAGGGCAGGCAGTCCCCGTACCAGGAGGACTTGAGCGCGCCACCTCGGCCGAACACGTCCAGCAGTGGCAGTTCGAGCTTCATCTCGGGAGTCGGCACACCGACCAGGACGACCGTGCCGGCCAGGTCGCGGGCATAGAAGGCCTGCTTGTACGTCTCCGGGCGGCCGACCGCCTCGATGACGACATCGGCGCCGAAGCCGGCGGTCAGTTCGCGGATCGCCTCGACTGGATCAGTCTGCCTGGAGTTGACGGTATGGGTCGCGCCCAGCTTCACGGCGGTGGCCAGCTTCCGGTCGTCGAGGTCCACCGCGATGATCTTCGCCGCGCCCGCCAGGTTCGCCCCGACGACCGCCGCGTCCCCTACACCGCCGCAGCCGATGACGGCCACGGTGTCGCCACGCCCGACGTTACCGGTGTTGATGGCGGCGCCGATGCCCGCCATCACCCCGCACCCCAGCAGCCCGGCGACGGCCGGCGACGCGGCCCGGTCGACCTTGGTGCACTGCCCCGCCGCCACCAGCGTCTTCTCCGCGAACGCGCCGATGCCCAGCGCCGGGGACAACTCGGTCCCGTCGAGCAGGGTCATCTTCTGCTTCGCGTTGTGGGTGTCGAAGCAGTACCACGGCCGACCGCGCAGACAGGCCCGGCACTGCCCGCACACGGCACGCCAGTTGAGGATGACGAAGTCACCCGGGGCGACGTCGGTGACACCCTCCCCTACCGCCTCCACCACGCCCGCGGCCTCGTGGCCCAGCAGGAAGGGGAAGTCGTCGTTGATGCCACCCTCGCGATAGTGCAGATCGGTGTGGCACACCCCGCAGGCTTCGACCTTGACCAGCGCCTCACCCGGACCGGGGTCCGGGACGATGATCGTCTCCAGGCTGACGGGGGCGCCCTGCTCCCGCGCGACGACTGCACGGACCTGGTGCGTCATGGCCACTCCTCGACTGGTGTCCGGGTCTGATGTGGAGCGTTTCTCATTACGGCACACATCTCATGTGCCGCAACAAAGCATCGTGGAGCACCCACCGGGGGTCAAGGCGTCGGCGCACAGCACACCGCTCAGGAGGGCGGACCCCGCGGCCACCACCCGCAGGCCCGGCGGCGCGAACACCTCCTGGCGGATCACCGACAGCTCTCCCCCGACTCCGTGGTGGTCCTGGAACGGACGGTCCTGCTCACCGGTCTGTCCGACTGTGCCATCGACGGAGCGTTCCACGGCTCGGGCACTCCACCCACCAAACAGGGCAACATCCGGGACCTCGGGGAGCTGCTCCGGCTGGTCAGCAGCCGTCCGCGGGCGCCGCTGCCCGGGGTGCCCGAGGGCATGCACCGATGGTCGGGCGACACCTGGCAGCCGCTCAGGGAACTTGTCCTGCGGTGCCTCGACCGGATCCGGCGGCGCGGCCGTCGGCCGGTGAGGTGGCCGACAAGCTGGCGCAGTACGTGGCGATCGCGTCGGCCATGCGGGCCGCGACGGCACCCGGGCGGAGCACCGGACCCGGCGGAGCGCGCGGACCGGCCGAGGCGCCTCCGCTCACGCCCACTCCGGCGCCGCCGCCCAAGCCGGTGGACGCACTGGGCACCCTGCTCCGCATCGGCGGGGTACAGGTCCCCGCCGACCGGCGTCCCCGCTTCGGGCGCTTCGGAGGCCGCGACCGCGCACCCAAGCTGGCCGCCGTGCGACAACCTCTCACCCGCAGCAAGCGTCTCACCGTGGTCGGAGTCCAGCCCCACTCCGGCCGGGTCACCCCGACCGTCGCGCTTGGCGCGATGTTCGTCGCACTGAAAGCTCCCGACCTCAACCCGGCCGAGGGCCTGTGGGCCCACCTGAAGGAAGAGCCTGGGCAACCTGGCCCCGTGCAAAATCGATGACCTCGCCGGACTGGCCCGCACCCGCCTCAAACGCATGCCGTACCCGGCCGAGCGTGCTCGACGGATTCATCGCTCGGACCAGGCTGCTCGCAACACCACCATGAGGTCACCCCGAACCGAGAACCTCAGGTAGCTGGATGCCCGTCGATGACATGGTGCGATGCGGTCTCGATGCCGCTGGCTCCCCCGGATTGTGGCCGCCGCCGACGGGAGGCAGGGTGGTCTCAAGACCGTTTGGGCGAGGCAGAAGGCACACGGCCTGTCACGGATGGATGCTGTGGCTTGTCCTCAACGCGAAACGAGAGGTGTGAGCCGGGAACCGGCGAACTTGGTCTCCGCTGAACGAGTGGGCCGGTACACCCGCCCGGAAGCGGCGGCCGACGCAAGATCGTCCGTTCCGGGCAGGCTTACGGAGGTGTGTACATGCCAGAGAAGAACCCAGAGCACGGGACCGCCCACGAGGCCTCCTTGCCGCCCGAAGTCAAGTTGCTGCAGGAAGTCACTCCGCCCTTCTTTCCCGAAGGTGGTTCGGGAATGACCATCCTCGTCGAGTGGCCTCCCGGTCACCCCGGGCTCCCGCCGCATCGCCACTCGGGCCCGTCGTTCGGCTACGTGATGGAGGGCGCGCTCCGGTTCGAGCTCGAGGGTGAGCCGGAGCTTGTGGTCGAGGCCGGTGGGACGTTCTGGGAGCCAGGCGGTGACGTGATCCACTACCAGGACGGCAACGCCCTGTCGGACGCAATGACCAAGTTCGTGGTAACGATGGTGTGCGCGCCGGGTCAGCCGATGCTCACGCTGGTCGACGAGGAGGAGCTCAAGGAACGGGCGCACCTGCGCGCCCCGCGTCCCTCCGAAGAATGACCCGCGAGAGCGACAAGCGTGCGGAGTCCGGAATGCTGGCGGTCGGGGCAGTCCGAGGAGGCGGCGCCGACACGGTGAACGGTGATCCGGGCACCGAGGGGGCCGCGGGCCGGTGTGGTCGGCTGACGGCACCCGCAGTCGCGTCAGCGACGCACGCCGCCGTGGCGGTCGCCACCGTCACGGCCGCGGTCGTGGTAGCCCCAGGATTCGTCGTCGACGCACCGGCCCCGGTCATTGCGCGGGGTGCGGGTGTCGTTGTTCCACACGTAATCGCGCCGGTCCTGGTACACGCCCGTGCGGCTGTCGCGACCCTCGCCCGTGTGGACCCGGACGGTCGAGCGTCCCCCAGGCGGAAGTGGCGAAAGGCGTAGGTGTGGCCCGCCTCGTCCGAGAGGGTCCAGCCGTCCAGGTTCACCACCCGGCGAGTGGCTTCGGTGAGGTCCACCGACTCCCTGTTCAGCGAGCGGTTGGAGCGGTCGTCCCGGCCCGGGTGGTGGCTGGCCGCCACGGTCGGCAGCGTCACCGCCTCAACCACGGCGCCCGCCACGGCAACGGCGGCGGACAGTGACGGACGGAAGCAGAAACGGAAGTGGACACAAGGTCCCCCTTCGTGCGCGCACCCCCCAGCACCTCGCAACATGAAAGCCGCACGCCACCCCAGGTGTGTGGTGCGAATCAGAGGCCAGCCGACCGCGCACTCACACACTGCGGGCCCAGTGAAGAGGGCTCGGGAAACCCGTTGCCCGTACCCGGAGAGCAGCCAGTACGCCCACAACAGTCCGCGCTCGCTGAGCGAACCTTTTGCGTCGTGGCGGCGCATCTCCATCTCGCCGTAGTAGAAGTCCGCTGCACCAGGTTCATTGAGGCTGCGCCGTCTTGAAGTGGCTGGTCAGCAGGGTTGGTGTGACCCCGTTTCGGGCTGCTCGTACTGGTCGCGGGCGGCAGTCTGGGTTGTAGATCGTCTGGCGGCGTGGTTTGCCGATGAGTTCACCCTCCTCGAACGGTCTACCCAGCGACACGACCGTTCTCGACAGGAGTGCCATGTCCACCATTCAGCCAGTGATCATCACCGCCGACCAGGACGTCCTGCTCGGCTTCTATACGAAATTGTTCGGCGCCGAGGAGATCTTCCGGATACCGGCGGAAGGCCCGGCCTTCTACCTCGGCTTGCGCATCGGCGACACCGACCTCGGGCTGGTGACGAAGACGAAACCGGGGACCGGGGCGGCACCGCGGATCTTGCTCAGCATCGGTGTCGACGACGTCGACGAGACGCTCGGCCGGGTGACGGCGCTGGGCGGCTCGGTCCGCGGCGGCCCCAACGACATGCCGTGGGGACAGCGCGTCACCCACATCCAGGACCCCGACGGCAACCCGGTGAACCTCACCCAGCCGATCCCGACTCAGTGAGGCTCTCCGGGGCATGAGCTGATCGTGGGCTACCTGCGGTAGAGATCAATCGCCTGGAGTGGCCTCGATGTTCGTCAGGACGAGCAGTACGCGAAACAGGCGTGACCGGCGGACCTGGCTCCCGGCCGGCGCCCCGCTGTTCGAGGTCTCCGACACAGCGATCCTGCTCCGCCGCACCCTGCTGACGTGCCCGACGACGCGGGCTGCTTCGTCCTCGCGCGCAGGCCGCGGCGGCTACACCGCCCGGGCACCGGTGCCTGCCGGCGTGAACACGCCGCACGACGAAGAACTGCTAGGGCGTGTATCGAAAGTGAATCTTGCACGTGGGATGATCTTGGTTCGTGACGCGTGGTGATCTGACGGATGTGCAATGGGCGGTGCTGGAAC
>NZ_JBSHAQ010000028.1:0-130335 GCF_053611585.1 Streptomyces sp. NPDC054794
CCCGTTGGCCCTGGGGGGCTTATTACCGTGGGCGTGGTTGCCCGTCGGGCGCCGGTCGCCGGTGGCGGTCCGGCGTGGGAACCGCGGCCCCCCGCGCCCCGGATCTCCGGTCGCGCGGGGCGCCTCGACACCTCTGGTGGTGGGTCAGTCCTTGATCTCGCAGATCGCCGCACCGGACGTGAGGGACGCGCCGACCTCGGCGACGAGGCCCTTGATGGTGCCGGCCTTGTGCGCGTTCAGCGGCTGCTCCATCTTCATGGCCTCCAGGACGACGACCAGGTCGCCCTCCTGGACCTCCTGGCCCTCCTCGACGGCGACCTTGACGATCGTGCCCTGCATCGGGGAGGCGAGGGTGTCGCCGGAGGCGACGGGGCCGGACTTCTTGGCCGCGCGGCGCTTCGGCTTGGCACCGGCCGCCAGGCCCGTGCGGGCCAGGGTCATGCCGAGCGACGCCGGGAGGGAGACCTCAAGACGCTTGCCGCCGACCTCGACGACGACCGTCTCACGGCTGGTGTCCTCCTCCGCCTCGGCGTCGGCCGGGGCGGCGAAGGGCTTGATCTCGTTGACGAACTCGGTCTCGATCCAGCGGGTGTGGACCTTGAACGGCTCCTGCGAGCCCTCCAGCTCCGGCGCGAACGCCAGGTCCTTCACCACCGCGCGGTGGAACGGGATGGCCGTGGCCATGCCCTCCACCTGGAACTCCTCCAGCGCGCGGGCGGCCCGCTCCAGGGCCTCCTTGCGGGTGCGGCCGGTGACGATCAGCTTCGCCAGCAGCGAGTCCCAGGCCGGGCCGATGACCGAGCCGGACTCCACGCCCGCGTCCAGGCGGACGCCCGGACCCGACGGCGGGTCGAAACGGGTGACCGTGCCGGGCGCCGGGAGGAAGTTGCGGCCCGGGTCCTCGCCGTTGATCCGGAACTCGAACGAGTGACCGCGCAGCTGCGGGTCGTCGTAGCCGAGCGCCTCGCCGTCGGCGATGCGGAACATCTCGCGCACCAGGTCGATGCCGGCGACCTCCTCGGTCACCGGGTGCTCGACCTGGAGCCGGGTGTTGACCTCCAGGAAGGAGATCGTGCCGTCGTTGCCGACCAGGAACTCCACCGTGCCGGCGCCGACGTAGCCGGCCTCCTTCAGGATGGCCTTCGAGGACGAGTACAGCTCGGCGACCTGGGCCTCGGACAGGAACGGCGCCGGGGCCTCCTCGACCAGCTTCTGGTGGCGGCGCTGGAGCGAGCAGTCACGCGTCGACACGACGACCACGTTGCCGTGCTGGTCGGCCAGGCACTGGGTCTCCACGTGCCGCGGCTTGTCCAGGTAGCGCTCCACGAAGCACTCGCCGCGACCGAAGGCGGCGACCGCCTCGCGCACCGCGGACTCGTACAGCTCCGGCACCTCTTCGAGGGTCCGAGCGACCTTCAGACCACGGCCACCGCCACCGAAGGCGGCCTTGATGGCGATCGGCAGCCCGTTCTCCTCGGCGAAGGCGACGACCTCGTCGGCGCCGCTCACCGGGTCGGGCGTACCGGCGACCAGCGGGGCACCGGCGCGCTGCGCGATGTGACGGGCCGCCACCTTGTCACCCAGGTCGCGGATGGCCTGCGGCGGCGGGCCGATCCAGATCAGACCCGCGTCCAGCACCGCCTGGGCGAAGTCGGCATTCTCAGAGAGGAAGCCGTACCCGGGATGGATGGCGTCCGCGCCGGACTCGCGCGCGGCGTTCAGTACCTTTTCGATGTCCAGGTAACTGGTGGCCGGGGTGTCACCACCCAGGGCGAACGCCTCATCCGCGGCGCGGACATGCAGAGCGTCCCGGTCCGGGTCGGCGTAGACGGCCACGCTCGCGATCCCGGCGTCCCGACAGGCCCGGGCCACGCGGACAGCGATTTCGCCACGGTTGGCGATGAGCACCTTGCGCACGATTGAGGCTCCCTCCTTGAAACAAGCCGAGTTTAGGGACTGCCGACACGGCACTTCGACCCGTCCCCAATGGTGAGCTTGCCCACACGGAGCGTGATTCGAGGCTCGCTCGACCCGCGAAAGCCCTTGTCGCACCTCGGTACGCAGGACTCTTCCGGGCAACCCTAGCCCTGTGATGTGGTCAAGGTCTCTGTGAGAGCGTGCCGCGCCCCACTCCGTTTCTTTGTTGAGTCCCTACGAATGGCCCAACGATTCTTTGCCTGCGACCGGACCCTTGTCCCGGGGTTTACCCGTTAGTAGCGTTCGCGATGTCTCGAACGTACTTCAGGTAACAGCAGCCGACTCGGGCTGAGGTCGAAAGTGGGTGGGGGCCGGTGGTGCGCAGACCGGTGGCGTGGGTCGTGGCGGTCGTCCTCTTCGTGGAGGGGCTCGGCATCGCGGCACTGAACTGGTTCATGGGGGTGGTGGTCGACCGCCAGGACATGTCCCTCGCCGGCCTCGACCCGGACGTGATGTCGCTGTCGTCGAAGATCGGGGGAGTGGTCTTCGGTCTCTACTTCGCGCTGTGCGGCCTGGTCGCGCTGCTCGTGGCGATACGGAACCGGGCGCCGGCCGGTTTCGGCCGCGTCCTGCTGATCAGCGTGGCGGTGGTGCACGGCCTGCTGGGCGCGTTCGTGTGGGGCCTGGTCGGGTGGCGGGCGTTCCTGTTCATGGTGATCGTGCTGGGCCTCGTCGTACTGCTCCTGATGACGTACGACCGCGAGGAGGGCGAGGCTCGGACGGCCCCCGGCGCGGGTCCCGTGGGCGGCGACACGCCGGAGTCCGCGAAGACCCCCGACGCCGAGGGGACCACCCCGGAGCCCGAGACCGCCGCACAGCCCGACAGCGGCCCGAAGAAGCCTCAGAACGAGGCCGAGGAGCCCCAGGACGACGTCCCGGCCCTGACGGCGGCAGTCCCGGCCACGACGCCCCTCTGAGGACCGCACCCCCGCTCGGGCGAGTCGGCAGCACCGGCAAGCCCGGTGGCGGCCCCGACGACTCCGCAAGGGCCACGCCGATCTTCACTGGGACGGCCCACAAGAACCGGGACGGACCCGAGCCGGACGGCTCCGCCGGTTCCGCGAGGGGGCCCACCGGCTGCCCGGCTGTCGCTCCGGCGGCGCCTGCAACGCCCGGGAGGGGCGCTCCGGTCGTCGCCGGTGGCGTCCCGCAGGGGCTGCCGTGCTGTGGGCGGCCCTGGCGTTTTGTGGGGGTCGCGTCGGTTTTCGCTGGGGCGGCACCCACGGGTCGCGGAGGGGGCGCGCCGGTATTTGCTGTGGCGGCCCTGGCCCTGGCCCTGGCGACTCGCCGAGGACCGTGCCGTTTCCGCTCGGAAGGTCCGCAGGGGTGGGAGAGGAGCCGCGCCCGTGATTGCTGAGGCTGCTCTCGCGACTCAGCGCGGGTGCTGCGCAGTATCGCTCCGGCGGTGCCCGCGACGTTCGTTGTGTCGGCCCCCCGGCACTCCTGAGGATGTTGCCGCGTCATCGCTTCGGTGGTGCCCAGCACGTTCTGCGGGGCGCTCCGATCACCGTTGGGGCGCCCCTCAGGGCGGCGGCCCTGACACAGCCGTGCCTTCTCCGCTGGGGGCGGCCCTCGCGGCTTCGTGACTCCGTGAGGGAGCTGGCCTGTCCTCGCCCCGGCGGGGCCCGCATCGTTCCTGAGGGGCGCTGTGGTGTCCCGCAGGGCTGTTCGGGGAGGGCCTCAGCGTGACTGCGGAGGCGCCGGCAGCCCGTGAGGGGCGCGCCGGTCTTCGCCGGGGCGAGCCGCATGACTTTGTGAGGGTGCGTGAGGGATGTGTCGGTCATCGCCGCGTAGGCCTCGCCCACATCTCCATGAGGCCCGACCTGTCACCGCTCCGGGGCGCCCACAACCTTCCGAGGGGCGCCCGCAACCCACCGAGGCGCCGGGGCGTTGCTGTGGCGGTCCTGACAGGCCATGCAGCCGTTCGGGGGCCGGCCGTCAAGTTTGCGTGGTCCCCTCGGCCGGCGGCGCGGCTACCTGGTCGGCTGGGTCCACAAGTCCGTGATGTCTACGCCCAGTTCGGACAGGAGGCGGCGGACGAGGGGGAGGCTGATGCCGATCACGTTGCCGTGGTCGCCGTCGATGCCCTCGATGAACGGGGCCGAGCGGCCGTCGAGGGTGAACGCGCCGGCGACGTAGAGCGGTTCGCCGGAGGCGACGTAGGCGGCGATCTCCGCGTCGGTGGGCTCGCCGAACCGGACCACGGTCGAGGCGGTCCCGGACACGTACCGCTTGGCCACCGTGTCCCAGATGCAGTGCCCCGTCTGGAGCGTCCCCGCCCGCCCGCGCATCGACTTCCAGCGGGCGGTGGCCTCCTCCGCGTCCGCGGGCTTGCCCAGCGCCTGGCCGTCGAGCTCCAGCACCGAGTCGCAGCCGATCACCAGCGCGCCGTACACCTCCGGCCGCGCCGCCACCACGGAGGCCTTCGCCTCGGCCAGGGCCAGTGCCAGCTCGGCGGGGGTGGGCGCGCTGACCGCGTCCTCGTCGACGCCGCTGACGATCACCTCGGGGTCGAGCCCGGCCTGCCGGAGCAGTCCGAGCCGGGCGGGGGACTGTGAGGCGAGCACGAGTCGCCTGGGCGGATTGGCAGTCATGCGGTCAGGTTAGCCACGTGGTGCCGCCACGCTCACCTCAGGCCGATGACGATCATCGCCAGGACCATGGCCAGAGCCATGAGGAGACCGAGCCGCCGCAGCATGTTCTGCATGTCGCGCATTTCTTCGGGCGGCTCGTTCTCAGGGTCTGACCACAGCATTCCCCCAGCGTGCCGCCGGGCCGGGGGGCCTGGCCTGAGTACGGGTACTCAAATCGGCCCCCCGGTTGTACCGACGAACGCGGTCGCCCGCGGCCGTTGTCGCTAGCTCGGCCAGTACGTGCGGGTCCACGCCGCCGGACCCGGCTTCGGCAGGTGGTGGCCCGCGATCCGGGACGGGTCCGCCCACGAGTCACGGGGGCCGGGTGCGCCGGACGGCACGGCGGACGCCGCCGCGGCGCGGGCTCGGACCACCGCAAGTGCGGCGGCCAGCTCCTCGGGGGTCGGATTGCCCCGTACGACCCTGATGGTCATGACGCCTCCCAAACGATCGACACAGGGCTAGAGGGGGATGTTGCCGTGCTTCTTCGGAGGCAGGGATTCCCGCTTCGTCCGCAGCTGACGCAGCCCGCGCACGATGTGGCCACGGGTGTCGGAGGGCATGATCACCGAGTCGATGTAGCCGCGCTCGGCCGCGATGTAGGGATTGAGGAGCGTGTCCTCGTACTCCTGGATGACCCGCGCCCGGGTGCCCTCGACGTCCTCCGACTCGGCAATGGTCCGGCGGTGCAGGATGTTGACGGCGCCCTGCGCGCCCATGACCGCGATCTGGGCCGTGGGCCAGGCCAGGTTGAGGTCGGCGCCCAGGTGCTTGGAGCCCATGACGTCGTACGCCCCGCCGAAGGCCTTGCGGGTGATCACCGTGATGAGCGGGACGGTCGCCTCGGCGTACGCGTAGATCAGCTTGGCGCCGCGCCGGATGATGCCGTCGTGCTCCTGGTCGACACCGGGCAGGAAGCCCGGCACGTCGACGAAGGTGATCACCGGGACGTTGAAGGCGTCGCAGGTCCGCACGAAGCGGGCCGCCTTCTCGCTCGCCTTGATGTCCAGGCAGCCGGCGAACTGCATCGGCTGGTTGGCGACGATCCCGACCGGGTGACCCTCCACCCGCCCGAAGCCGGTGACGATGTTCGGCGCGAACAGCGGCTGCGTCTCGAAGAACTCGGCGTCGTCCAGGACGTGTTCGATCACCGTGTGGATGTCGTACGGCTGGTTGGCGCTGTCCGGCACCAGCGTGTCCAGCTCGCGGTCCTCGTCGGTGACGGTGAGGTCCGCCTCCTCCGGGAAGACCGGGGCCTCGCTGAGGTTGTTGGACGGCAGGTACGACAGCAGCTGCTTGACGTACTCGATGGCGTCCTTCTCGTCACCGGCCATGTGGTGCGCCACGCCGGAGACGGAGTTGTGGGTCCGCGCGCCGCCCAGCTCCTCGAAGCCGACGTCCTCGCCGGTGACGGTCTTGATGACGTCCGGGCCGGTGATGAACATGTGCGAGGTCTGGTCGACCATGACCGTGAAGTCGGTGATGGCCGGGGAGTAGACCGCGCCGCCCGCGCAGGGGCCGACGACCAGGCTGATCTGCGGAATGACGCCGGAGGCGTGGGTGTTGCGGCGGAAGATCTCGCCGTACGCGCCGAGCGAGGCCACACCCTCCTGGATGCGGGCGCCGCCCGAGTCGTTGATGCCGATGACCGGGCAACCGGTCTTCAGCGCGAAGTCCATGACCTTGACGATCTTCTGCCCGTAGACCTCGCCGAGCGCACCGCCGAAGACGGTGAAGTCCTGCGAGAACACGGCCACGGGACGCCCGTCGACGGTCCCGTACCCGGTGACGACCCCGTCGCCGTACGGGCGGTTCTTCTCCAGACCGAAGTTGGTGGAGCGGTGCCGGGCGAACTCGTCGAGCTCGACGAACGAGTCCTCGTCGAGCAGCAGGTCGATCCGCTCACGCGCCGTCAACTTGCCCTTGGAGTGCTGCTTTTCGACGGCGCGTGCCGAGCCGGCGTGCGTCGCTTCCTGGATGCGGCGCTGGAGATCCGCGAGCTTGCCCGCGGTCGTGTGAATGTCGATCTCGTGGCGCTCTTCCGGCTCGGACATCGGGATGCGGCTCCCTGCCTGCTCAAAAGGGGGGACGGTTACTCATCCGTAGCGTAGTGGTGGCCCCATCAATCGGCAGTGCGGCGTTTACCACACCTAGGGTGGCTTGCATGACGCCGCGAGATGCATCAGACGCGAACGACAACCCGTGGTCCGACCTGGACCGTCCGCCCCTCAACGCCGAGGCGCTGCGGCGCGGGGTGCTGCGCGAGGGCGGGTTCTACCGCGACCTTCGGGTGGTGCCGCGGACCGGTTCCACCAACTCCGAGCTGGTGGCCCTCGCGGAGACGGGGAACGCCGACGAGGGCGCGGTCCTGGTGGCGGAGGAACAGACGGCGGGGCGGGGCCGGCTGGACCGCCAGTGGACCGCCCCGCCCCGCTCGGGCCTCTTCTTCTCGGTGCTGCTGCGGCCGGCCGACGTCCCGGTCTCCCGCTGGGGCTGGCTCCCGCTGCTCACGGGCGTGGCGGTGGCGACCGGCCTGTCCCGGGCGGCCGGCGTCGACACGGCACTCAAGTGGCCCAACGACCTGCTGGTGACCGTCGGTGACGAGGAGCGCAAGGCCGGCGGCATCCTGGCCGAGCGGGCCGGCGACGACGGGGTCGTGGTCGGCGTCGGCATCAACGTCACGCTCCGCGCGGACGAACTGCCGGTGCCCCAGGCGGGCTCGCTGGCCCTGGCCGGCGCCGTGAGCACCGACCGGGACCCGCTGCTGCGGGCGATGCTGCGGTCCCTGGAGGAGTGGTACGGGCGCTGGCGCGCGGCCGGGGGCGACCCGGCGGCCAGCGGCCTCCAGGAGACGTACGCGGCGGGCTGCGCGACGCTCGGCCGGGTCGTGCGGGCGGAGCTGCCGGGCGACCGGGCGATCACCGGCGAGGCGGTGGCGATCGACGGCGACGGACGCCTGGTCATCGCCACCAAGGAGGGCGTGCAGGAGCCGGTGGGGGCCGGGGACATCGTGCACTTGAGGCCCGCGTGAGCGCGCCCGGGGTCCGCCGAGCGGACGACCCGGCTCCGGCCCGCCGCACCGGTGCCGGACACCTGATCACCGGCCCCACCTGACGGAGTGAGCTGGCGCACACCTGCCGTAGAGTTGAGGCCGGTCGTACCTGACCGTGGCAGATCGGAAGGGCAGCAGGCGTGACCGTCGACGACACGGGCTCCGGCGCGGGCGCGGACGGCCGCGTGGACCCCCACGCCGCCGACTCCGGCGAGGACCCGCTCGCCCTGCGTCTCGAACAGCTCATCCTGGGCGCCGAGCGCCGCTACACGCCCTTTCAGGCGGCCCGCAGCGCCGGGGTCTCCATGGAGCTGGCCTCCCGCTTCTGGCGGGCCATGGGCTTCGCCGACATAGGGCAGGCCAAAGCCCTCACGGAGGCCGACGTCCTCGCGCTGCGCCGTCTCGCCGGTCTGGTGGAGGCGGGCCTGCTGAGCGAGGCGATGGCCGTACAGGTGGCCCGGTCCACCGGGCAGACCACCGCCCGTCTGGCCGAATGGCAGATCGACTCCTTCCTGGAGGGGCTGACCGAGCCGCCGGAGCCGGGCATGACCCGCACCGAGGTGACGTACCCGATCGTCGAGCTGCTCCTGCCCGAACTGGAGGAGTTCCTCGTCTACGTCTGGCGCCGCCAGCTCGCCGCCTCCGCCGGGCGGGTCGTGCAGGGCGCGGACGACGAGGAGATGGTGGACCGGCGGCTCGCGGTCGGCTTCGCCGACCTCGTCGGGTTCACGCGGCTGACCCGGCGGATGGAGGAGGAGGAGCTCGGGGAACTCGTCGAGGCCTTCGAGACCACCGCCGCCGACCTGGTCGCCGCGCGCGGCGGCCGGCTCATCAAGACGCTGGGCGACGAGGTGCTGTACGCCGCCGACGACGCGGGCACGGCGGCGGACATCGCGCTGCGGCTGGTCGAGACGATGGCGAACGACGAGACGATGCCGGAGCTGCGGGTCGGGATGGCGTTCGGCACGGTGACCACCCGAATGGGCGATGTCTTCGGTACGACCGTGAACCTCGCCTCCCGGCTCACCTCGATAGCGCCGCGCGACGCCGTCCTCGTCGACAGCGACTTCGCCGAGGAGCTCATCCGCAGCGGCGAGGCGCCCGCCTCGGAGGCGGAGGCGGCGGAGGCCGCGGCCGCCGCGGAGAAGGAGGGCGAGGAGCCGCCGACGTACCGCTTCGCACTCCAGCCGATGTGGCAGCGGCCGGTCCGTGGCCTCGGCGTGGTCGAGCCCTGGCTCCTGACCCGACGCGACGCCGAGGCCTAGTCCCGCCGGAGCGGGTCGACGCAGAGCCCGATGATGGGCAGGCATATGCCTCCCGGGAGGTTCGGCGGGGGCGCCGGGGCCGCCGTGGAGTGGCTCGGGGCGGGCTCCGGCGCGGAGGCCGTCGCGCTGGGCACGGGGTGCGTGGCGGTCGCCGTGGGCGTCGCCGTGACGCGGGGCGCGGTCGGAGCTTCGGTCGTACGGGGCACGGTGGTCGGGATCGTCGAGGGTAGGTCTGTCGGGAGAGCCGCGGGCGTGGTCGAGGCGGGCGTGCCGCTCACCCCGCCCATGACGGCGGTGACCGAAGGCAGCGCCGTCGGGGCCCCCGTGCTCGCGCCGGCGTCGGCCGACCGCCCGTCGCCGCCGCCCGCATCCAGCCGCGGTTCGGCCTCGGCCGTGCCCGGCGCCCCGACCCTGGAGTCGGGCGCCATCCTCACGAGGCTGAGCACACCGGCAGCCAGAGCAAGCCCCCCGGCGGCCAACACGACCCTCCGAGGCCGAGGCCGACGATGCCGCCCCCGCCGCAGCCCCCGCCAACCCCCGGCCGCATCAGCGCCCCTGAACGTTTCACCAACCACATCACCGGTGACGGTCTGCGCGGCACCGGAGCCCACCGCGCCGGCTTCCGCCGTGGAGGCGCTCGCCTTGCCGCTGTCGGTCGTGCGGCCTTCCGCCCCGGCGGCACCGGAGCCCGCCGTGGCGGCTTCTGCCGTGGTGGTGCTTGCCTTGTTGTTGTCGGTCGCGTGGGCTTCGGCTCGGGTGGTTCCCGCGGCATCGGTGCCTGCGGCGTTGCGGCCCGCCGTGGCGGCTTCTGCCGTGGTGGTGCTTGCCTTGTTGTTGTCGGTCGCGTGGGCTTCGGCTCGGGTGGCTCCCGCGGTACCGGTGCCTGCGGCATTGCGGCCCGCCGTGGCGGCGCTCGCCTCGTCGCCGCCGCTTGCGTGGACTTCCGCTCCGGTGGCACTCGCCCCGTCGACGCCCGCGACGTCGCCATCTGTGGCGTGCGCATCCGCCCCTGCACCATCCGCCGCGTCGGCAACGGCGACCTTCGCACCGCCGGCCCCCGCCTTGGACGCCTCTGCACTGGCCGCCTTCGCCGCTGACGCTTCGGCGTGCACCGCCCCTGCGCTCGTCGGCTTCGCACTGGGTGCCCCGGCACCGACCACCTTGGTCGCCGGCTTCACGACGCGCACCGGTCCGGCGCTCGCAGGCCTCGCGCTCACCGGCCCCCCACCGGGCGCCCCGGCACCGGCCGCCTTGGTCGCCAGCCTCTCGACGTGCACCGGCCCCGTGCTGGCAGGCCCCGCGCCCACCGGCCCCCCACCGGGCGCCCCGCCACCAACCGCCTTCCCCGCCGCCCCCTCGGCGTGTACCGGTCCCGCGGTCGTCGCCTTCGTGCAGGCAAGCCCCGCGCCCATCAGGCCGATACCGGGCGCCTGAGTACCGGACACACCGGACACCCCCGTACCGGCAGGCTTGGACGCCGACGCCTCGGCGTCCCCCGCCCCCGTCCGTCCCGCGCCCGTCCCCACGGGCCCACCCACAACCGACTCCGTGTCGGTCGGCTTTGTGTTCGCCATGGTCATCCCTCCCCGCCGTGCGCCCCCCCCCCGATGCGCCGAGGCGGAGCGCACGTTATGCGCTCTCGTGGGCGGTGTGGTGGGTGTGGGGCGGGATGTCACTCGAACGGGGTATCGGGCCGGGCCTTTCCCCGACAGGGCGCGGCTGCGATGATCGGGGCGTCAGGAAGTTAACCCGCGTTAACGCGTCGACCGGAGGGTGTCATGAGCGAGGAGCGGTTCGGGGAGTTCGTGCTGGTGCGGCGGCACGACCATGTCGCGGAGCTCGTACTGGACCGGCCGAAGGCCATGAACGCCGTGTCGACGCAGATGGCCGGGTCCATCGCTCAGGCGTGCGCCGCGCTGGCCGCCGACCGCGACGCCCGCGTCGTGGTGCTGACCTCGTCGCACGAGCGGGCGTTCTGCGTCGGCGCCGACCTGAAGGAGCGGAACTCCTTCACGGACGCCGAGCTGGTACGGCAGCGACCCCTCGCGCGGGGCGCGTACACCGGCGTACTGGACCTCCCGATGCCGACGATCGCCGCCGTGCACGGCTTCGCGCTGGGCGGCGGCTTCGAGTTGGCGCTCTCCTGCGACCTGATCGTGGCCGACCGCACGGCGGTCGTCGGCCTGCCCGAGGTGTCCGTCGGTGTGATCCCGGGCGGCGGCGGTACGCAGCTGCTGCCCCGCCGGGTCGGCGCGGCCCGCGCGGCCGAGCTGATCTTCTCGGCGCGGCGGGTGGAGGCTGCCGAGGCGCGTGAGCTGGGCCTGGTGGACCAGCTGGTGGCGGAGGGCGGGGACCGGGACGAGGCGCTGGCCCTGGCCGCCCGGATCGCCGGCAACTCCCCGGTCGGCCTGCGCGCGGCGAAGCGTGCGCTGCGCCTGGGGCACGGCCTGGATCTGCGGGCCGGGCTGGAGGTCGAGGACGCGGCCTGGCGGTCGGTGGCGTTCTCCGGGGACCGGGCGGAGGGCGTCGCGGCGTTCAACGAGAAGCGGAAGCCGGAGTGGCCCGGGGAGTGACCGCGACAGCGAACGCGAAGTGCGGTCCACCTGATCGGCACACCAATGTCCCCGTTCATACCAAACGTCCCTAACCTGGAGTGATGGGTGAGGACGAGCGGCTCGCCGCCGTGGTGGCGCTGGCACAGGGGATGGCGGCGGCGCACACCCCGCGGGAGTCATGGCGCGCCGCGGCACTCGGCGCGTGCCGCGCACTGGACGGGAGCTTCGCCGCGCTGTCGGCGTGGGAGCGGGAGCTCGGCCGGTTGCGGGTCCTGGTGAACGTGGGGGAGCGCGCCCCGGACGAGGAGGAGTTCCCGGACGGCGAGGCCTACCCCGTGCACCAGTTCCCGGAGATCACCGAGTTCCTGCACGAGCGGTGGGCGCTCGGCGGCGGCCCCAACGCCTGGGTGGAGACCGCCGAGGGGCTCGCCGCCGGCCGCCCCGGCTACACCCACCAGCGCGTGGCCGCCCTGCGCCGTCGCGGGCGCGGCTGTTGCGTGGTCGCGCCGATCGTCCTCAACGGCCGTGCCTGGGGCGAGTTGTACGTGGCCCGCGCGCTCGGCGTCCCCGTCTTCGACCGGTCCGACGCCGACTTCGCCACCGTGCTCGCGGCCGTCGCCGCCGCCGGGATCGCGCAGACCGAGCAGGTGGAGGAGGCCCGTCGGCTCGCGTACACCGACGCCCTGACCGGACTGGCCAACAGGCGCGCGGTCGACGTACGTCTCGACGAGGCGATCGAGCGGCACCGTCAGGAGGGTGTCGCGGTCGGCCTGGTCGTCTGTGATCTCAACGGGCTCAAGCGGGTCAACGACACCCAGGGGCACGCCGTAGGCGACCGTCTCCTGGAACGCTTCGGCTCGGTGCTGTCGCTGTGCGGGGCGATGCTGCCCGGGGCCCTCGCGGCCCGCCTGGGCGGGGACGAGTTCTGTCTGCTGGCGGTGGGGGCGCCGGCCGACGAGGTGGTCAAGGCGGCCGACGAACTGTGCCGCAGGGCAGCGGAGTTGGAACTGGGCGAGGGGGTGGCCTGCGGGGTCGCCTGCACCGAGGACCCCATCGGTCCGGTCCGCTCGGCCCGCCGTCTGTTCCGCCTGGCCGACGCCGCCCAGTACCGGGCGAAGGCCGTCCGGGCCGACAAGCCGGTCGTCGCCGGCCGCGAGGGTCCCGACGATCCGGTCGTACGGCTGGCGGACGCGCCGCCGCCCGCCCGGGCCGAGCGGCGCAGCTTCCGCGGGCGCCTGCCGGGCGGCGAAGCCGGGTAAGGGGCTCTCCCGCACTCCACTAGTGACATCCCCGCATTCAATGCGTACGCTCCTGAATATGGATATGCACACTGTGGTGGTGGGGACGTCCGGTGTCACGGCGTCCGACGTTCTCGCCGTGGCGCGCGGCGGCGCCCGGATCGAGCTGTCGACGGAGGCGGTGGCGGCCCTCGCGGCGGCCCGCGAGATCGTGGACGCGCTGGCGGCCAAGCCGGAGCCGGTCTACGGCGTCAGCACCGGCTTCGGTGCCCTGGCGACCCGGCACATCAGCCAGGAACTGCGCGCGCAGCTGCAGCGCAACATCGTCCGCTCGCACGCCGCCGGCATGGGCCCGCGCGTGGAGCGGGAGGTCGTCCGGGCTCTGATGTTCCTGCGGCTCAAGACGGTCTGCTCCGGGCACACGGGCGTGCGTCCCGAGGTCGCCCAGACCATGGCCGACGTGCTGAACGCCGGGATCACCCCGGTCGTCCACGAGTACGGCTCCCTCGGCTGCTCCGGTGACCTCGCCCCCCTGTCGCACTGTGCGCTCACCCTCATGGGAGAGGGCGACGCCGAGGGCCCGGACGGAACCGTCCGCCCCGCCGGCGAGCTCCTCGCCGAGCACGGCATCGCCCCCGTCGAGCTGCGCGAGAAGGAGGGCCTCGCCCTCCTCAACGGCACCGACGGCATGCTCGGCATGCTGATCATGGCCCTCGCCGATCTCGACGCCCTCTACAAGTCCGCCGACATCACCGCGGCCCTCAGCCTGGAGGCGCTGCTCGGCACGGACAAGGTGCTCGCCCCCGAACTGCACGCCATCCGCCCGCACCCGGGCCAGGGCGCGTCGGCCGCCAACATGCTGGCCGTGCTGAAGGGTTCGCAGCTCACCGGGCACCACCAGGACGACGCGCCCCGCGTCCAGGACGCCTACTCCGTGCGCTGCGCCCCGCAGGTGGCCGGCGCCGGACGGGACACCCTCGCCCACGCCCGCCTGGTGGCGGAGCGGGAACTCGCCTCCGCCGTCGACAACCCCGTGGTCCTGCCCGACGGCCGCGTCGAGTCCAACGGCAACTTCCACGGCGCCCCGGTCGCCTACGTCCTCGACTTCGTCGCCATCGCCGCCGCCGACCTCGGCTCCATCGCCGAGCGCCGCACCGACCGGCTGCTCGACAAGAACCGCAGCCACGGCCTGCCGCCGTTCCTCGCGGACGACGCCGGTGTCGACTCCGGGCTCATGATCGCCCAGTACACCCAGGCCGCCCTGGTGAGCGAGATGAAGCGGCTCGCCGTACCGGCCTCCGCGGACTCGATCCCCTCCTCCGCCATGCAGGAGGACCACGTGTCCATGGGCTGGTCGGCCGCGCGCAAGCTGCGCACCGCCGTCGACAACCTCACCCGGATCATCGCCGTCGAGCTGTACGCCGCCACCCGCGCCATCGAGTTGCGCGAGGGTCTCACCCCGGCGCCCGCCTCGCGGGCCGTCATCGAGGCCGTACGGGCCGCGGGGGTGCAGGGCCCGGGGCCGGACCGGTTCCTGGCGCCGGACCTCGCCGCCGCCGACGCCTTCGTGCGCCACGGCGGTCTGGTCGCCGCCGCGGAGTCGGTCACCGGACCTCTCCAGTAGGGGGACGAACACCGAACACCGAAGGCCCCGCGGTCGCGCGGGGCCTTCGGCACGTCACTTCAGCTTGGCCGCCTGGGCCTTGATGACCGCGGCCGGCACCGCGTAGTCCTTGTGGGCCATCATCGCGCCGATGTTCATCGTGTAGTACGCCGCGAGGGTGTTGCCGTGCCGTACGACCTCGGCGTGCACCGGAGCCGTGTCGCCGTCCATGTCGCCGGTCGTGGCGAAGGCCACCGACGCGTCACCCGTGCCCGAGGACTTCTCCTCGGTGACCTTGGTGAACTTCTCCTTGTCGCTGCCCGAGCCGCCCGTGAAGCCGCCCGCGCAGGCCTTGACCGCGTCGGAGACCGACTTGAGCGCCTTCTCCGCGCCGTCCCCGTCGTAGGAGGACAGGGACACCAGGCTGACGTCCAGGTCCATCGAGGCCTTGAGCGTGTCCTCGAACTTGCCGTCGGCCAGGTCGTCCATGGACGTCGCCTTGTCCGTCGGGTCCTTCTTGTTCTCCGAGACCGTGCGGTTGGTCTCCGCCGCCGCGTCGGCCGGCGCGTGGCCGCTCATGACGTAGAGCAGCGGCTTGCACTGCTCCTTGTCCGCCGTGATCGCGCTCTTGGCCGGGGCGGCCTTGTCCACCGGCTCGACCTTGTAGCCGGCCGCCTCGCCCTGAGCGAGGATCAACTTGTCCAGCTCGGCGGCGGTGCGCGCCTTCGCGGCCGAGGACGAGCCGGAGCCCTTGCCGTCCTTGGCGTCGCCGGAGTCCTTCGAACCCCCGTCGGAGCAGCCCGTGATGAGGGCGAGCGACAGCACGCTCACTGCCGCGGTGGCGCACAGCCGTACGCCCGATGATCTCTTCATGAGCGGACTATGAGATGCCGGTCAAAGAAACGTCAAGTCGAATTAAAATCCGAGGCGTTCCCGACGTACCGAATACACCACGAAACCGGCGCCCACGCCGAGGAAGAGCGTGCCCGCGACGACGTACGGCGTGGTGTCGAAGCTTCCGGTGTCGGCCAGCTCGGTGCCGTCGGCGGTGTCGGACGCGGCCTCCTGCGCCGCCTCCGACAGCGCTCTGGCCTGCTGCGTGACCTGCGTCGTGGAGGTCACCGAGGTGGCCTCTCTGGACCCGTCGGCCTGCGTCGCGTTGGCGGACGGGACGAACCACAGGGCACCGAGCAGGGTGCCCGCGGCGGTGGCGGTCAGCAACGAGCGGCGAGCGGATGACACGGAATATCGATCCCCTTGTGACGCTGGCGAATTGGCCGTGTGGGGCGATGTTAGTGAAAGGCGCGGGTCACAGGAAAGTCACGGGAGGTTTCGGCCGTACGCTCCGGGCATGAGCACTCCAGAGACTTCACGTTTTGTACGCCTTCGGGTGGAGCTGGTCCTCGAAGTGGAGGACGCCGACGCCCTCACCAAGCGGGCGCTCGCGCACATCGCGGGCGACGCCGAGATGCCGGACGACGAACGGGCCCACGCCGAGAACGCTGTGACGGAAGACACTGCCGAGGCCGTGGCGTACCTCGTGGATCCGTTCGACCTGGTCAGCGAGGTGCCCGGGGTTGAGCTCCAGCAGGCCTCCTGGTCCAGTGAACGGGTCGACTACGACCCGGACTCGCCGGACTGGGACCTCGACGGGGAAGATGTCGAAGGCGACGACGAAGAAGACGGCATCGGCTGAGCGTCTTGGGGAAACCGTGATCCCGGACGGCAACCGCCGTCCGGGGTCACGTCGTCTCAGGGGGCGCACGGACCGTCCTCCGCACCACCCGCCCCGGCGGACGTGGTGTGTCCCACACATCCGAAGAATGTGGAACGGGAAGAGGCGGCCGTAGCGTTGAGGTTTTCGACGGGGGCTCTCGGGGTTTTTGCGGATTCGGCAACGATGGAGAAGCGTGTGATGACGGACAGTAAGCGGCGCAGGGGTCTGATGGCCGCGTCCGCACTGCTCGGCGGTCTGCTGGCACTGACGGCGTGTTCCGGTGGCGACGACGCCAAGGCCACCGGCAGCGACGACACCTCGCAGGCCAAGGCGGACGAGGCGGCGGCCAAGAAGTCGTCCGAGGCCCAGATCACGATCACGCCCAAGGACGGCTCGAACAGCGCCTCCATCAACAACTCGGCCGCCGTCAGGGTCGCCAAGGGCACCCTCACCAGCGTGTCCATGACCACGGCCGACGGAAAGGCCGTCGCCGGCGCCCTGTCCGCCGACAAGACGAGCTGGAAGCCCAGCGCCCAACTGGAGCGGTCGACCACCTACAAGGTCGCCGCGGAGGCCAAGGACTCCGCGGGCCTCGTGGCCCACGAGAACGCCACCTTCACCACGGTCTCGCCGTCCAACAGCTTCATAGGCAACTTCACGCCGGAGGACGGTTCCACCGTCGGCGTGGGCATGCCCGTGTCGATCAACTTCGACAAGGCGATCACCAACAAGGCCGCGGTCCAGAAGGGCATCACGGTCACCTCCAGCAGCGGCCAGGAGGTCGTCGGCCACTGGTTCAACGCGAACCGCATCGACTTCCGCCCCGAGGCGTACTGGCAGGAGAACTCCACCGTCACGCTGAAGCTCGCCCTCGACGGCGTCCAGGGTGCCGCCGGCGTCTACGGCGTGCAGCAGAAGACGGTCACCTTCCACATCGGCCGCAACCAGGTCTCCTACGTCGACGCGCAGACCAAGCAGATGAAGGTCACGCAGGACGGCAAGACCATCAAGACCATCCCGATCTCCGCCGGATCGCCCGAGAACAAGACGTACCAGGGCGTCATGGTGATGTCGGAGAAGTTCAAGGAGACGCGCATGAACGGCGCGACCGTGGGCTTCACCGACGACGACGGCAAGGGCGAGTACGACATCAAGGACGTGCCGCACGCCATCCGCCTGACCAGCTCCGGCACCTTCCTGCACGGCAACTACTGGGGCGCCAAGTCCGTCTTCGGCAGCGTCAACACCAGCCACGGCTGTGTGGGCCTGTCCGACACCAAGGGCGCGAACGACCCCAACACGCCCGCCGCGTGGATGTACAACCACTCGATCGTCGGTGACGTGGTCGTCGTGAAGAACACCGGCGACAAGACCGTCGCCCCGGACAACGGCTTCAACGGCTGGAACATGGACTGGGCGCAGTGGAAGGCCGGTTCGGCCGTCTGACACAGCCCTCCCACAGCTGACCGATGCCGCCCCCGGTGAGGGGCGGCATCGGCGTTTCCGAGCCCCTTCCGAGCCCCTTCCGGGGTCGGCCACAGCCTTCTCATCGTTCTCTTATTGGGGCCTTATCGAGTCATCAGGGTGCGTCCCTAGCTTGCGGGCCATGTTCTTCACCTACCTGAGGCGCGAACTGCGCCGCCGCAGAAAGGCGGCCCTCGTCGTCGCCTCCGGCCTCGCGCTGGGCATCGCGCTGGTCATCGTGGTCAACTCCGTGTCCAACGGCATGGGGAAGGCACAGGACAAGGTCCTGCAGTCGCTCTACGGCCTCGGGACGGACATGACCGTCACCAAGGCGGCGTCCGCCTCCAGTGGCGCCGCCCAGCGTCCTCGCTTCCAGTTCGACGCGCGGGGCAACGACGACGACTCCAACCAGAGCAGCGACCGCGTCATGGTGCAGGGCTTCCAGACGCTGTCCACCTCGGCGGTGAGCGAGGTCGGCGCGCAGTCCGGCGTCTCGGACGCGGTCGGCGGGTTGAGCCTGCAGGTCATCAAGGTCAGCGGCCAGTTCAAGCGGGGCCAGTTCCAGCAGAAGGGCGAGGGCAACGCCCAGCGCGGCGGCCCCGGCGCGACCGCTCAGCCGCCGGGCGAAGTGCTGGGCGGCGGCGCCGACTTCGACGTCAACAACTACTCCGTCTACGGCACCGACGTCACCAAGCCGGCCCTCGGCCCGCTGACCTCCTCGAAGATCACCAGCGGCCGTACCTTCAGGACGACGGAGACCGATGCCAAGGTCGTCGTCGCCGACTCCGCCTACGCCAAGGAGAAGAAGTACGAGGTCGGCTCCACCGTCACCGTCAAGGGCGTCAAGTTCGAGGTGATCGGCATCGCCACCGCCGACAGCGGTGACGCGGCGGCCAACCTGTACATCCCGCTCAAGCAGGCGCAGACGCTCAGCGACTCGAAGAACAAGGTCACCACGATCTACGTCAAGGCGACCGACTCGCAGCGGATCGGCAGCGTCAAGTCGGCGATCCAGAAGAACGTCTCGGGTACGACGGTCACCACCTCCGCCGACCTCGCGGACACCGTCTCCGGCTCCCTGTCCACGGCCTCCTCCCTCGCCACCAACGTCGGCAAGTGGCTGTCCATCGCGGTGCTCGTGGCCGCGTTCCTGGTCGCCGGCCTGCTCACCTCCTCGGCCGTCTCCCGCCGCGTGCGCGAGTTCGGCACGCTCAAGGCGCTCGGCTGGAAGTCGGGCCGGGTGACCCGCCAGGTGGTCGGCGAGGCCGTCGTCAACGGCCTGGTCGGCGGCGCCCTCGGCATCGCCCTCGGCCTGGCCGGCGCGTACGCGGTCACCGCGATCAGCCCCAGCCTGCAGGCCCAGCTCGGGGGCGGCGCCGGTGGTGGTGGCGGGGGCTTCGGCGGCGGCCCGGGCGGTGGTGGCGGTTTCCCCGGCGGTCCCGGCCGCACGGCCAAGACGCTGGAGGTCGCCCTCACGGCCCCGGTGAGCGTCACCACGATCGTGTTGGCGGTGGGGCTCGCGGTGGCGGGCGGCCTGATCGCGGGCGCGTTCGGCGGTTGGCGGGCGTCGAGGCTGCGCCCGGCGGACGCCCTGCGGCGCGTGGAGTAGCCCAGCCTCTCGGCGGGACCGGCCGTTGCACCCCCGCCGCCCCGCAGCCAAAGACGATCTCAGGAGCCACCATGTACGACCTCAGAAACGTGACCAAGCGCTACACCAAGGGCAAGGAGACCGTTCACGCCCTCGACGGCATAGACCTCACCATCGGGGACGGCGACCGCCTGGTCATCCAGGGCCCCACCGGCGGCGGCAAATCCACGCTGCTGCAAATGCTCGGCGGCCTGGACCGCCCCACCTCCGGCGAAGTCGTCCTGGACGGCACCGACTTGGCCAGGCTTCCCGAGGCCCGGCTGACCCGAGTGCGCAGCGAGAACATCGGCTTCGTCTTCCAGTCCTTCAACCTGATCCCCACGCTCACCGCGCAGGAGAACGTGGAAACCGCTCTCGTACCGCTCGGTGTGAAGGCGCGGGACCGGCGCGAACAGGCCGCCGAGGCGCTGGAGTCGGTCGGGCTGGGGGAGCGGCTGGGGCATCTGCCCTCCGAGCTGTCCGGCGGCCAGCAGCAGCGCGTGGCCATCGCCCGTGCGCTGGTCAAGAAGCCGAAGGTGCTGCTCGCCGACGAGCCCACCGGCAACCTCGACGAGGGCATGCGCGACGAGATCATGGACGTACTCGAACGCATGTGGAAGGAACACGGGCTGACCTTCGTCATGGTCACCCACGACTCCGCGATCGCGAAGAAGGCCCAGCGGCTGGCCACGATCCGCAAGGGGAAGATCACCGTGAGAGAGAACGCGGGCGCCTGAGGGCGCGGCACACCGAATTGCGGCGCTCAACTTCTCGGTTTCGTAACGGTGTTCCACCCGGCGCGTAACAGTTCGCGGTAGCGCTTTCACACCCTCCTCTCATCTATTGAGCCGTCAGATCACCCCCCGGCATACTGCCAAGTCCGGGGGGTCGACGCTCATGCGTACGAAGCTGCCCCCGGCCGGGTGAACGGGGAAATTCGCCCGGCACTCCATCTCCAGGGGGAGTTTTGCGCAGACAAGTGAAGAATGCGGCCGCGGCCACAGTGGCCACGGCCGCAGCCGTCGCCCTCGCCGCAGGAATGACCACCCCGGCGTCGGCGAAGCCCGAGCAGCGCGCCACCGTCGCCGCCTCGGCCCTCACCGCGAAGCACCGCATCACCCTGATCACCGGCGACCGGGTCGCCGTCGACGGCAAGGGCCGCGTCGTCGGCCTGGAGCGGGCCAAGGGGCGCGAGCACATACCCTTCGAGGTCCGCAAGGTCGACGGGCACACCCTCGTCATCCCCTCCGACGCGGCCCGCCTGGTCGCCGTCGGCAAGCTGGACCGGCGGCTGTTCGACGTCACCGAGCTGAACAAGGCCGCCACCCGCAAGTCCCTGAAGAAGGGCCTGAAGGTCATCGTCGGCTACAGCGGCGCCGCCACGGCGACCAAGGCCGACGTCCGGGACGCGGGCACCCTGCGCCGCAGCCTGAGGGCGCTGAACGCGGACGCGGTGCAGACCCCGGTCAAGGACACGCCCGAGCTGTGGGACGCGGTCACCAACGGCGACAAGGCCGCCTCCGGCATCGCGCACGTCTGGCTCGACGGCGTCCGCAAGGCCAGCCTCGACAAGTCCGTGCCGCAGATCGGCGCCCCCAAGGCGTGGGCGGCCGGCTACACCGGCAAGGGTGTGAAGATCGCCGTCCTGGACACGGGTGTCGACGCGACGCACCCGGACCTCAAGGACCAGGTGATCGAGGCCAAGAACTTCTCGGGCGCCGCCGACGCCACCGACCACTTCGGCCACGGCACGCACGTCGCGTCCATCGTGGCGGGCACCGGCGCCAAGTCGGGCGGCAAGTACAAGGGTGTCGCGCCCGACGCGAAGATCCTCAACGGCAAGGTCCTCGACGACACCGGCTCCGGCGACGACTCCGGCATCATCGCCGGTATGGAGTGGGCGGCCCAGCAGGGCGCCTCCGTCATCAACCTGAGCCTGGGCGGTTACGACACTCCGGAGATCGACCCGCTCGAGGCCGAGGTCAACAAGCTCTCCGCCGACAAGGGCATCCTGTTCGCGATCGCCGCGGGCAACGAGGGCCCCGAGTCGATCGGTTCGCCGGGCAGCGCGGACGCCGCGATCACCGTCGGCGCCGTCGACAAGAAGGACAAGCTGGCCGGCTTCTCCTCGACCGGCCCGCGCGTCGGCGACGGTGCCATCAAGCCGGACGTCACCGCGCCCGGCGTGGACATCACCGCCGCCGCGGCCAAGGGCAGCGTCATCGACAAGGAGGTCGGTGAGAAGCCCGAGGGCTACCTGACCATCTCCGGTACGTCGATGGCCACGCCGCACGTCGCGGGCGCCGCCGCGATCCTGAAGCAGGAGCACCCCGACTGGGGCTACGCCGAGCTGAAGGCCGCCCTGACCGGCTCCGCGAAGGACGGCAAGTACTCGCCGTTCCAGCAGGGTTCGGGCCGGATCCAGGTCGACAAGGCCATCAAGCAGAGCGTGATCGCCGACCCGGTCTCGGTGAGCTTCGGTGTGCAGCAGTGGCCGCACACCGACGACAAGCCGGTCACCAAGCAGGTCTCCTACCGCAACCTCGGTGACAAGGACGTCACGCTCGACCTGTCCGCCACGGGCAGCAACCCCAAGGGCCAGGCGGCACCGGCGGGCTTCTTCAAGCTGGGCGCGACGAAGGTCACCGTCCCGGCCCACGGCAAGGCCACCGTCGACCTCACCGTCAACACCAAGCTGGGCGGCACCCTCGACGGCGCCTACTCCGCCTACGTGACCGCGACCGGCGGCGGCCAGAGTGTCCGCACGGCCGCCGCGGTGCAGCGCGAGGTCGAGTCGTACGACGTCACGCTGAAGTTCATCGGGCGGGACGGGAAACCGACGCCGAACTACAACGCCGACCTGACCGGCGTCGCGGGCCTGGCCGGCGGCAAGGGCTACGCGCCCTACGACGCCTCCGGCACGGTGAAGGTGCGCGCGCCCAAGGGCACGTACATCCTCAACTCCGCGTTCTTCGTGGACCCGAAGGACGCCACCAAGGGCATCGACTGGATCGCGCAGCCGAAGCTGACCGTCACCAAGAACACGACGATCACGCTGGACGCGAGCAAGGCCAAGCCGGTGGACATCACCGTCCCAGACGCGGCCGCCAAGTCGGCGTTCGCCTCGCCGGAGTTCGACATCTCGGTGGGCGACGGCTCGTACGGCTTCGGCTGGTTCCTGGACTCGTACGAGAACTTCCACACCGCGGGCCTCGGTCCGCAGATCACCGACGGTTCGCTCTACCAGCAGTGGGACGGGCACTGGACCAAGGGTGACAACGAGGAGTACGCCACCGTCGTCGGCGGCAACGTCAAGCAGCTCGCCACCGGTTACACCAAGCACTACAAGGCCGCCGACCTGGCCACGGTGAAGGCCCACCTGGGTGCCGCCGCCAGCAACAAGAAGGGCTCGCTCGGCGCGGTCGGCTGGCTGCCCCGGAGCAGCGGTGCCTCCTCGATCAGCATCCAGCAGTCCCTCCCCGCCACCCGCACCCTGCACCTGTCGGCGCAGGGCGGCGTGAAGTGGGAGTTCGACTTCGAGCAGGACGGCGGGGTCGACCCGGACGGCTTCCCGATCGCCGAGGCCTTCTACTCGGTGGGCAGCCAGGCCTACAGCGCGGGCAAGACCTACGACAAGACGGTCAACACCGCGGTCTTCGGCCCGCACCTGAACTCCACCTTCGGTCTGTACCGCGACGGCAACGAGATCTCCGGCCTGCTGCCGCTGTACGCCGACGGCCGCCAGAACGTCGGCTCGTCGGACTACACCTCGGTGAACACGACCCTGTACCGCAACGGGACCAAGGTCGGCTCCAACAAGGACCCGCTGATCGGCGACGAGACCTTCAAGGTCCCGGCCGGTGACGCCGAGTACAAGCTGACCACCTCGGTCAAGCGCACGGTCAAGGTCGCGGCCGCCTCCACGCGGATCGACGCGAGCTTCACCTTCCACTCGAAGAAGCCGTCCGGCACCAGCCCGGTCAAGCTCGCCGCCTCCACGGTCCGCTTCAACGCCAACACCGGCCTGGACAGCCGCGTCGAGGCCGACAAGTCGGTCACCTTCCCGGTCACCGTCGAGGGCTCGGCCGCCGGCCGCAACCTGAAGTCGCTGGCGGTGTACGTGTCGTACGACTACGGCCAGACCTGGAAGAAGGTCGAGGTCCGCAACGGCAAGATCACCGTCAAGAACCCGGCCAAGGGCAAGGCCATCTCCTTCCACGCCAAGATCGCCGACAAGAAGGGCAACAAGTCGACGATCTCGATCTACAACGCGTACTACGGCAAGTGAGGCGTAGTGCCTGAGTAGGCCGACAGCGAACGGCCCACCGGAAGAGCAGCTTCCGGTGGGCCGTTCGTGTTTGTGTGCGGGCATGACGGCTCACACGGTCGAATACATCCGGTATCAGATCCCCGAGCAGCGGTCGGCCGAGTTCCTGGCTGCCTACACCCGTGCCGCCGCCCGGCTGGCGGCGGCGCCGCAGTGCGTCGACTACGAGCTGACGCGCTGCGAGGAGGACGCCGAACACTACGTCCTGCGCATCACCTGGACCTCGACGCGGGACCACCTGGAGGGCTTCCGCACCTCGGAGCACTTCCCACCGTTCCTCGCCGAGATCCGCCCCTACGTCGAGAACATCGAGGAGATGCGCCACTACGCGCCGACCCCGGTCCACGGCACGGGCTCGGCCGGCCCCAGCCTCTACGCCTGGGCGGGCGGCGCGGACGCCTTCGCCCGGCTGACCGAGGTCTTCTACGACAAGGTCCTCAAGGACGACCTCCTGGCCCCGCTCTTCGCCGGTCTGGCCGCCGAGCACGCCGCCCATGTGGCCCTGTGGCTCGGCGAGGTCTTCGGTGGGCCCGCCCGGTACTCCGAGACCCAGGGCGGTCACGGACACATGGTCGCCAAGCACTTCGGCAAGCACATCACCGAGCCCCAGCGGCGGCGCTGGGTCAACCTCGTCCAGGACGCGGCGGACGAGGCCGGTCTGCCGACGGACGCCGAGTTCCGGTCGGCCTTCCTGGCGTACGTGGAGTGGGGCACGCGCCTTGCCGTGTACTTCTCCGGCCCGGACGCGAAGCCGCCGGCCGAGCAGCCGGTACCGAAGTGGAACTGGGGGGCCGCGCCGCCGTACCAGGGGTGAGCCGGACGGCGGGGCCGCGGCCGTGGCCTCAGGCCGAGGGCACGACCCGCGCCGCGTCCCTGCCCCAGCTGGCCAGCAGCCGCAGACCGTCGGCCGACGGCGAGCCCGGTTCCGCGTGGTAGGTGAGCAGGGACTGGTCGCTGTCGTCCGGCAGACGGAACGACTCGAAGTTCAGGGACAGCTCGCCCACCAGCGGATGGTGCAGCCGCTTGACCCCGTGGGACTTCTCCTTGACGTCGTGCGTCGCCCACAGCCGCCGGAAGTCCGCGCTCTTCACGGAGAGCTCCCCGACGAGCGCGGACAGGCGCGGGTCGTCGGGATAGCAGCCGGCGTCCATCCGCAGGGCGCAGACGATGTCGATCGCCTTCTGCTCCCAGTCGACGAAGAGATCGTGGTAGTCGGGATGCAGGAACACCAGCCGCGCCCAGTTGCGCTCCGCGACCGGCAGCTGCTCCCAGTCACCGAAGAGCGCCGCGGCCATCCGGTTCCACGCCAGGATCTCCGCCCGCCGCCCCACCACGTACGCGGGCACGCCGTCCATCATGTCCAGCAGCTGCCGCAGCGAGCCGCGCACCTGCTGCGGCCGCGCCGACGCCTTCCGCTTGTGCTGCTTGCCCTTGGCGAGGTGGGTGAGATGCGCGTGCTCGGCGTCCGTCAGCCGCAGCGCCCGCGCGATCGAGTCCAGCACCTCCACCGACACGTTCCGCCCGTTGCCCTGCTCCAGCCGCGTGTAGTACGCCACGGACACCCCGGCCAGCTGCGCCAGCTCCTCGCGACGCAGCCCGGGCACCCGGCGGTGCCGCCCGAAGTCCGGCAGCCCCACGTCCTCTGGCTTCAGCCGGGCCCGCCGGGTGCGCAGGAACTCGCTGAGTTCGGCACGCCGGTCCAGCGGCCGGGCGGGGGCGGATTCGGGCAGTTCTTCCATACCTCCAGTATTCATGGTCGTACGCAGGGGAGCCTGACCCCGCCGGTGGTAGGACCGGCGGACGTACGCAGAAGCGTGGACTGGGTGATGTCCGCGCACGTGAGGCAGGGTGGAGGTGTGCCCGGCGGGAAGGCAGCCGGGTGCGCACGACCCACTAGGAGAACCCCGCCATGACCACTGTTGCCGCGTATGCCGCGCCCGCCGCGAAGGCCCCGCTGGAGCGGACCACGATCGAGCGGCGCCCGGTCGGCGAGTTCGACGTCCTGATCGACATCAAGTTCGCCGGCATCTGTCACTCCGACATCCACCAGGCCCGGGAGGGCTGGGGCACCGCGATCTTCCCGATGGTGCCCGGCCACGAGATCGCGGGCATCGTCTCCGAGGTCGGCTCGGGCGTCACGAAGTACCAGGTCGGCGACCGGGTGGGCGTCGGCTGCATGGTCGACTCCTGCCGCGAGTGCGACAACTGTCTGGCCGGCCTGCAGCAGTACTGCTCCAAGGGCGGCCCCGTCTGGACCTACAACGCCGTCGGCAAGGACGGCGAGCCCACCTACGGCGGCTACTGCGAGAACATCGTCGTCGACGAGGGCTTCGTCGTCCGCATCCCCGACGGCCTCTCCCTGGACGTGGCCGCCCCGCTGCTCTGCGCCGGCATCACCACGTACTCCCCGCTGAAGCACTGGAACGCCGGCCCCGGCAAGAAGGTCGCCGTCGTCGGCCTCGGCGGCCTCGGCCACATGGGCGTGAAGATCGCGCACGCGCTCGGCGCGGAGGTGACCGTCCTGTCGCAGTCCCTGCGCAAGAAGGACGACGGCCTGCGGCTGGGCGCCGACCACTACTACGCCACCGGCGACGAGAACACCTTCAAGGATCTGGCGGGCACCTTCGACCTGATCCTCAACACGGTCTCGGCGCCGCTCGACTTCGACGCCTACCTCTCGTTGCTGCGCACCGACGGCGCGATGGTCAACGTGGGCATCCCCGAGGAGCCGGTCCACATCCTGCTCTCCTCGGTGTTCGGCAACCGCCGCAGCCTGAGCAGCTCCGGCATCGGCGGCATCCCGGAGACCCAGGAGATGCTCGACTTCTGCGCCGAGCACGGCCTGGGCGCCGAGATCGAGCTCATCCGCGCCGACCAGATCAACGAGGCGTACGAGCGCGTGGTGGCGAGCGACGTCCGCTACCGCTTCGTGATCGACACCGCCACGATCTGATCCGCGGTCCCGTGCGCCCGTACTCCGGCGCCGGTCAGGGCAAGGTCTGCCCCGGCCGGCGCCGGAGTACGTTGGACGCGAGGAGGTCAGAACGATGACCGTGCAGCTGAACCACACCATCGTCGCCGCGCATGACAAACATGCCTCGGCCAGGTTCCTCGCCGACATCCTGGGGCTCGAAGTGAGCCCGGAGTTCGGCCCGTTCGTCCCCGTCGAGCTGCCGGGCGGCGTCTCCCTGGACTACATGGACACACCGGGGGAGGTCGCTCCGCAGCACTACGCGTTCCTGGTGTCCGAGGCCGACTTCGACGCGATATTCGCCCGCATCCGGGAGGCGGGGCTGACCTACTGGGCGGACCCGCACCACTACCGTCCCGGCGAGATCAACACGAACGACGGCGGCCGCGGCGCGTACTTCGACGACCCCGACGGTCACCGGCTGGAAATCCTCACGAGGCCCTACGGAAGCGGGAGTTGAGCCCGGGCGGTCACGTGTGACGGAGCCGTTACGGCCTGTCCTCGAGTGACACATCTGATGTGCCATCCGATGTGTGAGTCGTGGGGAAGATGTGACCAGTGTGATCAGTGGTGCAGAAGTGGTGACGCCGATGTGTGTGCGGCACCCGGCACGCCGATGGCGCTCCCCTGACGGACAGAAACCGGCAAAGTACACCCGCGGAGGCTCCAGCGTGCGACCGTTCACCCTCAACTACGCCTTGCCCACAAGGCTTCAGCCCGTGGTGACGCCGTACCACTTCGACGCGTCGCTCCAGCTCAACGTGTTGTCCGACGGCCGCCCGGCCGTCAGCGACCCGGAGCTGCTGATGGCCGTCGGTACGACCACGTCCACCGCCGGGTCCCAGACGCACTTCGACGACTGACGACCCCCGACCGTATGAGCGTACTGATCCTCACGTCCGAGGAGGACGTGACCGCCGACATGGTGGTGGCCGAGCTGCACGCGATGGGAACCCCGTTCCTGCGGCTGGACCCCGCCGACGTACCGGACAAGGTCGTGCTGTCCGCCCACTACGCCCACGGCGACTTCGAGGGCCATCTGTCGGCGAACGGACAGGTGCTCAGCATGGAGGGCCTGGGCGCCGTATGGATGCGCAGGCCCGGCGAACCGGCGGCCAACGCGGCACACCCCTCGCCGTGGCTGACCGCCGAGGCCCGGCAGGCGCTGTTCGGGATGCTCTTCGCCGCCAACGCACGATGGATGAACCACCCGCGCAACGCCGACCGGGCCCGGCTCAAGCCGTGGCAGATGCGCGTCGCCCACCTCAGCGGCTTCGCCGTACCGCCTACCGTCTTCACCACGGCCCCCCGGCTCGCGCGGCAGTTCGCCGAGGAGCACCGGGAGGTGGTGGTGAAGTCCGCCTCGGGACCCCCACCCGGTGACCCCGGGCTGAGCCTGCCCACGACCCTGATCGGGCCCGACGCGGACTTCTCCGCCGTCGCGGCCGGCCCCGCGCTGCTGCAGCGCTACGTGCCCAAGCGTGCCGACATCCGGCTGACCTGCGTCGGCACCCGGCTGTTCGCGGCCCGCAAGACGGCCGCGCCCGACCAGGTCGACGGCCGCTACGGCGCCACCGAGCACGCCTGGGAACCGGTCCCCGTCCCCGAACGCGTCAGCAAGTCGGTGGACACCTACGTAGCGCTCGCCGGCCTGGCCTACGCCGCCTTCGACTTCGCCGAGGACGAGGACGGCATCTGGTGGTTCCTGGAGTGCAACCAGGGCGGCCAGTTCGGCTTCATCGAACTCGAAACCGGCCTGCCGATCGCGGCGGCGGTGGCCCTGTGGCTCTCCCCACGCAAGCCCTTGGGCCACCGCCAGGTCGAAGGCGCCTGGGGGGCTTGAGGGCCCGACCGGCAGCCACTTCGATGAAGCCGTGACCAGTGCACCCATGGACGGCGGCGGAACCATCGCGGGCCGGACCGTACACGAGCTCATGCACAGCCTGCGCCGCCACAGGCCGGTCTTCCACTCCGAGGCCGACCTCCAGCACAGCTTCGCCCGGGTCCTGTGGGAACTGGCGCCGGAGGTCCACTCCAGGCTGGAGGTGCGCCAAGGAGCGTCGGGCAGGGCCGAGTACCTGGACCTCCTGTGCCTCGGCCCCTCGACCCGGACGGCGATCGAGTTCAAGTACTTCACGCGGGGCTGGACGGGCACGGCCGGCACTCCCGCCGAGGACTACGCCCTGAAGGACCACGCCGCCACTGATCTCGCCCGCCTGCACTTCGTACGGGACATAGCCAGGCTGGAGCGCTTCTGCCACGGCTCCGACCAGAACGGGCTCGCTCTCATGCTGACCAACGAGCCGTCCCTGTGGACCGCGCCGGTCCCGGGCCGTCGGCGTACCCGGGACCACGCCTTTCGCATTCACCACGGGCGTGAGCTCGCCGGGACGCTGTTGTGGGCCGAGGGTGCGTACGAGCCGAACACGTGCATGCTGCGCGGTGCGTACGACCTGGCGTGGGAGCCGTACTCCGAGCTGGGCGGGGCGGGAGGCGAGTTCCGTTGGCTCGCCGTGCATGTCGGTGCCCTGACTTCCCCCTGAGGCGGGCGGGCAGGGCGACGGCGCGCCCTGCCCGGCACGGCAGGCGCTAGGGACAGCTGATCCGGGTGTCGCCCGGGTCCGTCGTGCAGGTGTCGAAGCCGGGGCCGCCGTTGGCGGTGTCGTTGGCGGAGACGTTGTCCACGGTGTTGAGGCTGTCGTTGCCGTAGGAGCCCGTCAGGGTGTCGCTGCCGGGTCCTCCGTTCAGGGTGTCGTTGCCGTAGCCGCCGTCGACGCGGTCATTGCCGTGGCCGGCGTACACGGTGTCGCCGCCGTAGCTCGCGTTGACGGTGTCGTCTCCGCCGAGGGCGCAGATCACGTCGTTGCCGAAGGTGCCGTCGATGACGTCGTTGCCGCTGGTGCCGACGCGGGTGCAGCCGTGGGCGTTGTCGACCGCGGTGGCCGCCGTGGCGGTGTTGTTGCCGGGCACCGGGTCGGTCTGCGTGGCGCTGACCGTGGCCCGGTCCGTGAGGGTGCCGGTGGCCCGGGGCTCGACGGCGATCTGGACCGTGACACTGGCACCGGGGGCGAGGGTGCCCAGCGAGCAGCTCGCGCCGGAGGCGCCGACGGTGCAGGACCCCGTGCCGGCACTCGCCGAGACCACCGAGGCGGCGGGACCGGTGAGCGCGTCGGACAGCACCACACCGGTGGCGGAGGCCGTCGTGCTGGTGTTGGTCACGGTCACGCCGTACGTGGCCCGGTCACCGATGCTGACCGTGGCGGAACCGGTCTTCCTGACCGACAGGTCCACGCCGGCCGGGGGCGGTGGCGTGCCGTCGACCCGGTAGCGGACCAGACCGCGGTCGTCGCCGGTGTTGCCGGACGCGACGATCCTCCCGTCGGCCTGCACCGCCACCGCGCTCGCCGAGTCGAAGAACCCGTTGTCCACGTCGGTGGTCACCTTGCCGCCGGTCCCGAACCCGCCGTCCAGGCCGCCGTCGGTGTTGTAGCGGGCCACCGCGAAGTCGCTGTTGCTGATGCCGGCGGAGACGATCTTCCCGTCGGACTGCAGCGCCAGGTCGGAACTCCCGTCCTGGCTGCCGGTCCCGAAGTCGGTGGTGACCTTGCCGTCACCGCTGAAGCCGCTGTCGAGGGCGCCGTTGGCGTTGTAGCGGGCCAGCGCGAAGTCGAAGTCGCTGGATCCGCCGGCGACGATCTTCCCGTCGGACTGCACCGCCACCCCGCCGGCCACGTCGGCCTGGGCGAAGGGGGTGGTCACCCGGCCGTCACCGTCGAACCCGGTGTCCAGGCTGCCGTCGGCGTTGTAGCGGGCGAGAGCGAAGTCGGAGGCGTTCGCCGGATAGTTGTACCCCGCACGGCCCGCGGCGACGATCTTGCCGTCCGACTGCAGCGCCACGTCGAAGGCGGTCGCCGCGCCGCCCGCGAAGGCGGTGGCCACCTTGCCGTCTCCGTCGAAGCCGGTGTCGGGGCTGCCGTCGGCGTTGTAGCGGGCCACCGCGACATCGGAGCCGCTCATGCCCGCGGCGACGATCCGGCCATTGGGCTGCAGCTCCACGCCGAAGGCCTCCGAGGGGCCACCGGTTCCGAAGTCCGAGACCACCGTTCCGCCGGTGCCGAAACCGGTGTCCAGGGTTCCGTCGGCGTTGTAGCGGGCCACCGTGAACTGGGGGAGGAAGGTCTCGGCGTCCGAGGTACGGCCGACCACGACGATCTTTCCGTCGGCCTGCACCGCCACCGCGTCGGCGATGTCCTCGCCGCCGCGGAAGTCGGTGATCACCTGGCCGCCGGTGCCGAATCCCAGGTCCGGGCTGCCGTCGGAGTTGTAGCGGGCGAGAGCGAAGTTGACCTCTCCGCTCTCCGGCGGCTGGTTGAGGCCCACGGTGACGATCCTGCCGTCGGCCTGGACCGCCACGCCGCGGCTCTCGTCGTAGCCGCCGAAGTCGGTGACGACCTTGCCGTCGCCGCCAAAGCTCGTGTCGAGGTCGCCCGGCAGGGCGAACGCGGCGTGGGGCACGGTGAGCGCGAGCGCCAGGCCGGTGGCCGCCGCGACGCCGGTTCGCCCCAGCGCCGTGCGCAGACCGGAAATGAATGTGGACATACGGGCTTTCCGCCTCTCATCCCCGCGCAGTGGTCTCTGCGTCCAGTGACAGCCCAAAGCCTGTTGGCGCCCCTGCGGCGAGCCCGTCAGGGCTGGCTGCGCTGCGCTCAGTGGACGCCGAGATCCACCCCCAGGGGTGAGGTCCCGCGAGCGGTGCGCCGGCGGCACACGAAACCGGCCGCCGCCGGTGTGAACGGCGACGGCCGGTGCGGGGTCTCGGCGGCGATCAGAGATCGGACACGGCGGCTACTTCTCCGCCGCCTCCGGCGCCGGGGCGATGCCCGTCGGGCAGGAGGCGCCCCAGTTCGTCTCGAACGGCTCGGCCAGCGTGACGCCGGTGCCGCCCAGGCCGCAGTACCCGGCCGGGTTCTTGTCCAGGTACTGCTGGTGGTAGGCCTCGGCCGGGAAGAAGGTACGGCCGTCGGCCGGCAGGATCTCCGTGGTGATCGCGCCGTGCCGCGCGTCCGTCAGGACCTTCTGGTACGCGTCGCGGGACGCCTCGGCCGCGGCGGCCTGCTCGGGGGTGTGGGTGTAGATCGCCGAGCGGTACTGGGTGCCCACGTCGTTGCCCTGGCGGAAGCCCTGGGTGGGGTTGTGGGACTCCCAGAAGGTCTTGAGGAGTCGGTCGTACGAGACGAGCTTCGGGTCGTAGACCACGCGGACCGCCTCCGTGTGGCCGGTCAGGCCCGAGCAGACCTCCTCGTAGGTGGGGTTCTCGGTGTAGCCGCCCTGGTAGCCCACCAGGGTCGTCCAGACGCCCGCGGGGAGCTGCCAGAACTTGCGCTCGGCGCCCCAGAAGCAGCCCAGACCGAAGTCGGCGACCTCCAGGCCCTCGGGGTAGGGGCCGAGGAGGGGGTTGCCCAGGACGGTGTGGCGCTCGGGGACCTCGAAGGCGGGCGCGGGCCGACCCTTGAGCGCCTGCTCAGGGGTGGGCAGCTGGGGCGTGCGGCCGAAGAGCATGGGGTCTCCCTGTCGTTCCGGGGTGGGGTCGCCGCCTCGCCGGGCGGCACCTGGCACAACGCCCGAGGCGCCGCCATCATTCCGCCCGGGCGGTCAGCTGAGCAGGGTCGCCGGGCTGCCGCCGTTCGCCTCGTACCCCGCCACCGCGAGGGCGCGGTAGACGGCGAACTCCGCGGCCGGGTCGGCGGACAGCGACCAGGGCAGGGCGCCGACGTGGCCGTCGACGAGTATCAGCTGCTGCATGGCCTCCGCCCAGCGCTCGGCGCGGACCAGGAAGAAGACCAGCAGGTGGCGGACGTGCGCCGACATCGGGTCGTCGGGGCGGGCGGCGTGCACCGCGTGCAGCGCGCCGTGCATCGCCCGGGTCACGACCTCGCTCTGGTAGAAGCCGCGCACCAGGTTCACCTCGGGCAGATGCTCGAAGACCGCGAACAGCGGCATGGCGGCGAGCAGCGAGCCCTGGGGCGCGCGTGCGGCGGCGGCCTCGGCGAAGGAGTAGGCCAGCTCGCGCGAGCCGTGCCACTTCTCGCACCAGTAGTGCAGGGCGCCGAGATGGGCGCCCATGTGGGCGGGCGCGCGGTCCAGGATCTTCAGCCACAGCGCCTCGAACTCCGGCCGCGTGTAGCCGAGTCCGCGCGCGACGGACAGCTCGATGATGTACGGGACCGGGTCGCCGGGGGACAGCAGCGCCGCCTGGCCGCAGGCGTCCCTGGCCTCCTCCATGATGATCCGGAACTCGTCCGTGCCCGGCGTCGAGGTGCGCCACGCCTGCTGCACCAGGAATTCCGCGTGCACGGCCGCCCCGCCCGCGTCCTTGGGCTGCTCGGCCCGCCAGACCCGCAGCCACTGCCCGCCCGGTGTCTCGTGCACCCCGCCGGGCCGCCGCTGCAGCTCCAGCGCCGCCGCGCCCGCGAAGGCCTGTACGCGCTGCCAGCGCGGCTCGCCCTCGGTCTCGGTGCCGGCCAGCAGCTGGGAGGCCGCGCGGTAGTCCTGCGTGCGCTGCACCAGGTCCAGGACGTCGAGCAGGTCCTGATCGGGGCCGGGCATCCGAATGTCCAGCTCCTCCTCGCGCGCGAAGCCGTAGTTCGCCGGGTCCGCGGCGTCCGGGTGGTCCGGGGCGACCTGCTCGATGCGGTTGTTCCTGCGGAACAGGAACGGGCTCGGCACGAAGTTCGGCGTGCGTGTCCGGACGCGGCCGTTCCTGAACCGCAGCAGCGGGCGCAGCACGAAGACGACCATGACCAGCGCCATCAGGACCCAGAGAATCTCCATGCCGCAAGCGAACCAGACACCGCCGACAATTGGCCAACCTGCCCCGACGGCCTGTGGAAAACCGTCGTGACGGGCCCGGGGCGCCGGGGGAAAACCCTCGTTCCAGGCCGTCCGGAGCCCCGCGTCCGGCACCGGCGGCGCGAGCGCACTACGCTCGGTGCCCATGAGCGACAGGCACATCAGTCAGCACTTCGAGACTCTCGCGATCCATGCGGGCAACACCGCCGATCCCCTCACCGGCGCGGTCGTCCCGCCGATCTACCAGGTGTCGACCTACAAGCAGGACGGCGTGGGCGGCCTGCGCGGCGGCTACGAGTACAGCCGCAGTGCCAACCCGACCCGTACCGCCCTCGAAGAGAACCTCGCCGCCCTGGAGGGCGGCCGGCGCGGCCTCGCGTTCGCGTCCGGCCTCGCGGCCGAGGACACCCTGTTGCGTACGCTGCTCAGCCCCGGTGACCACGTGGTCATCCCGAACGACGCGTACGGCGGCACGTTCCGCCTGTTCGCGAAGGTCGTCTCGCGGTGGGGGGTGGAGTGGTCCGTCGCCGACACCAGCGACCCCGCGGCCGTACGGTCCGCGATCACCCCGAAGACCAAGGCCGTCTGGGTGGAGACCCCCTCCAACCCGCTGCTCGGCATCACGGACATCGCCACCGTCGCTCAGATCGCCCATGACGCGGGTGCGAAGCTCGTCGTCGACAACACCTTCGCCACGCCGTATCTGCAGCAGCCGCTCTCGCTCGGCGCGGACGTCGTCGTGCACTCCCTGACCAAGTACATGGGCGGCCACTCGGACGTGGTCGGCGGTGCGCTGATCGTGGCCGACCAGGCACTGGGCGAGGAGCTGGCGTACCACCAGAACGCGATGGGCGCGGTCGCCGGGCCCTTCGACTCCTGGCTGGTGCTGCGCGGCACCAAGACGCTCGCGGTGCGCATGGACCGGCACAGCGAGAACGCCACGAAGATCGCCGACATGCTGACGCGGCACGCGCGCGTGACGCGCGTCCTGTACCCGGGCCTGCCCGAGCACCCCGGTCACGAGATCGCCGCCAAGCAGATGAAGGCGTTCGGCGGCATGATCTCCTTCCAGGTCGAGGGCGGCGAGGAGGCGGCCGTCGAGGTGTGCAACCGCGCCAAGGTGTTCACGCTCGGCGAGTCCCTGGGCGGCGTCGAGTCGCTCATCGAGCACCCCGGCCGCATGACGCACGCCTCCGCGGCCGGCTCGGCCCTGGAGGTCCCCGCCGACCTCGTCCGCCTCTCCGTGGGCATCGAGAACGTCGACGACCTGCTGGAGGACCTGCAGCAGGCCCTCGGCTAGGTCAGTCACCACCCCGTCAGCGGTGGAGTCGTCTGGGACGGCGGCTCCACCCAGGGGCGGGCGGTCAGTGCCCAGACGGTGAAGGCCACGGTCGCGGCGAACAGCGCCAGCCACAGCAGGCGGCGCGCCACGGTCCGGCGGCGCAGCATGCGGGCCCCGCGGCGCAGGACCTCCCCGTAGAGCTCGGGCGGCACGGGGGGCGGCACCTGCTCCATGAGCCGCCGCACGGTCGCCTCACGCTCGGTCCGGTTCACCCGTGTCTCCCCGTTCCGCCGTGGCTCCGGGTCTCCCCGTGGCTCCGGCGCCTCATGACGGTGCCACCTTCGCGCTCGCCACCGCCGGTGTCTGGCTCCGTCGCGGATGCAGCAGCGTGGCCGTCGCGCGGTCGCAGATCGTGTGGACGCGTTCCGTCGGCAGGCCCAGCAGTGCCGCCGCCTGTTCCTGCGCGACCCCCTCGTACAACCGGAGGACGACGATCAGGCGTTCCTGGGGCGTGAGGACGGCCAGGGGACTGCGGGGGTGGGGGCGGCCTCGGCCCGGACCGCCGCCGTACTGGTGCCACGCCCCGCGCGCGAAGCGGGTGGCGAGGTACTGACGGCTGTGGTCGTACGGGTCCTCGCCGCGCATCCGGTCCCAGCACGCGTACGTGTGCGCGAGCGCGAGGGTCAGCAGTCTCCGCGCGCGCGGGTTGTCGTCCGGCGCCTCGCCGGTCAGCAGTGTGGCGGCATGCAGCAGTCGCCCTGCCGCGCCCGCGACGAACGCCTCGAACTCCCGGGCCCGGCGGGCGTTGTGGGACGCCTGCCGTTCTCGCACCGCGCCTCCCGCCTGAGGGGGCCCAGCCCGTACGGGATGCGGAACCGTGTACGACGAGGACCCGGTCTCATATGAGGCCAGCGGCGGCCCAAGGTCAAGAGTCCGGCGCTCAGGAGGCGGGCGGAGTCTCCGGCGCGGGCACGCCCGGGACCGCCATGCGGGCGGAGAGCGCGGTGTTGAAGCGCGTCAGGAGCGCGCAGAACGCCTCGCGCTCCTCCGGCGCCCAGTCGTGGGTCAGCTCGGCCATCAACTGACGCCGGGAAGAGCGGACTTCGTCCAGCCGGGACAGCCCGCGCGGGGACAGCTGGAGCACCACGGCCCGCCCGTCCTCGGGGTGCGAGGTGCGCTTGACGAGCCCGGTGTCGACCAGCGGAGCCACCTGCCGGGTGACCGTCGACGAATCGATCCCCATGCTCGCGGCGAGCGCCTTGACGCCCATCGGGCCTTCCTTGTCGAGCCGGTTGAGCAGCAGGTACGCGGCGCGGTCCATGGAGTTGCGCACCTGCCCGACGCCACCGAGCCGGGTCTGTTCGGCACGGCGGGCGAACACCGCCACCTCGTGCTGCAGCGTGTCGAGGAGACCGGTGTCACCGACGGTCGTCATGTCCATCGACATTTCAGGTGTTGTGGGCATGGCCGGGGGCTCACTTCATGAAGAGTGCTGGGTTGGGGGACAGGGTACGCGGCCGGGCGGCGGGCCGTACCGGCGCTGCGCAATCCGGTCTCGGAGCTTGGTCACACCGGATCCGTACGACTGTGAACTGCGAGACTGGTGTCATGAGCTACAGCAGGGCTGACTCCTTGCGGCCCGTCACGCTCGACGACGTGCGCGGCGCCCAGAAGATGCTGTCGGGAGTGGCGCGGGTGACCGCGATGGAGGGCAGCAGGCACCTGTCGCAGCTGGCGGGCACGCCGGTGCACCTCAAGTGCGAGAACCTCCAGCGGACGGGATCGTTCAAGCTGCGCGGCGCGTACGTCCGGATCGCCGGACTGCTGCCGGAGGAGCGGGCCGCCGGTGTGGTGGCCGCCAGTGCCGGCAACCATGCGCAGGGCGTGGCCCTGGCCTCGTCGCTGCTCGGCGTGCACGCCACCGTGTTCATGCCGAAGGGCGCGCCGCTGCCGAAGATGAGCGCGACCCGGGAGTACGGCGCGGAGGTGCGCCTGCACGGTCAGGTGGTGGACGAGACGCTGGCCGCCGCGCAGGAGTACGCGCGGGAGACCGGCGCGGTCTTCATCCACCCCTTCGACCACCCCGACATCATCGCGGGGCAGGGCACGGTGGGCCTGGAGATCCTGGAGCAGTGCCCGGAGGTGGGCACGATCCTCGTCGGCATCGGCGGCGGCGGGCTCGCGGCCGGCATCGCGGTCGCGGTGAAGGCGTTGCGGCCGGACGTGCGGATCGTCGGCGTGCAGGCGGAGGGCTCGGCGGCGTACCCGCCCTCGCTCGCGGCCGGGCGGCCGGTGGTGATCGAGAACCCGGCGACGATGGCCGACGGCATCAAGGTGGGGTGCCCCGGCGACGTGCCGTTCGGGATCATCAGGGAGCTGGTCGACGAGGTGCGCACGGTCACCGAGGACCAGCTGTCGGCCGCGCTGCTGCTGTGCCTGGAGCGGGCCAAGCTGGTCGTGGAGCCGGCCGGCGCGAGCCCGGTCGCCGCCCTGCTGGGCGCGCCCGGCACCTTCCCGGGACCGGTCGTCGCGGTGCTGTCCGGCGGCAACGTCGATCCGGTGCTGCTGCAGCGCGTGCTCCGGCACGGCATGGCCGCGCAGGGCCGCTACCTGGCCGTTCGGCTGCGGCTGACGGACCGGCCGGGCGCCCTCGCCACGCTCCTCGGGGCGTTGTCAGTGGTGGACGCTAACGTCCTCGACGTGAGCCATGTACGGACCGATCCCCGGCTCGGGCTCACCGAGGCGGAGGTGGAGCTGCACCTGGAGACGAAGGGCCCGGCGCACTGCGCCGAGGTCGGTCAGGCCCTGCGCGAGGCGGGTTACACGGTCATCGATTGAGGTCGGAGACCTCGTCGTCACTTTTCCGTCATCTCGCTCGGGCACCGTCGAGCTCACCATCACACTCGGGCACGTCGAGCCGCGGCCTCTCGTTCGGGCGTCGCCGATACGCGGCGACGCAGCGAAAAACCGTTGAGAGACGCGATATGTCGCGTTACGGTGTCTCGCACTGCAGCCACCCCCTGCCTTTTTCGCCCCATCCCCAAAGACGTGGAGACTCATATGCCAGGCGCCATCTATGCCGAAGGTCTGGTGAAGACCTTCGGTGACGTAAGGGCACTGGACGGCGTCGACCTCGATGTCCCCGAGGGCACGGTCCTCGGCCTGCTCGGGCCGAACGGCGCCGGCAAGACGACGACCGTCCGCTGCCTGACGACCCTGCTGCGCCCCGACAGCGGCAAGGCCGTGGTCGCGGGCGTCGACGTCCTCAAGCAGCCCGATGCGGTGCGCCGCAACATCGGCCTGTCCGGACAGTTCGCGGCGGTCGACGAATACCTCACCGGCCGCGAGAACCTGCAGATGGTCGGCCGCCTGTACCAGATGGGCGGGAAGGCGGCGAAGGCCCGGGCGGTGGAGCTGCTGGAGCAGTTCAACCTCACGGAGGCCGCCGACCGTCCGGCCAAGACCTACTCCGGAGGCATGCGCCGCCGGCTCGACCTCGCGGCCGCGCTCGTGGTGTCGCCGCCCGTGATGTTCATGGACGAGCCGACCACCGGCCTCGACCCCCGCAACCGCCAGCAGCTGTGGGAGGTCATCAAGCAGCTGGTCTCCGGCGGTACGACGCTGCTGCTCACCACCCAGTACCTCGAAGAGGCCGACCACCTCGCCCACGAGATCGCGGTCGTCGACCACGGCCGGGTGATCGCCAAGGGCACCTCCGACCAGCTCAAGGCCCGCACCGGCGGCGAGCGCGTCGAGGTCGTCGTGCACGAGCGCGAGCACATCACGACCGCCGAGGAGGTGCTGCGCGGCTTCGGCAAGGGCGACACCAAGGTCGAGGAGCACACCCGCAAGCTGACCGTGCCCGTCACCGGCGGCGCGAAGCTCCTCGCCGAGGTCATCCGGGAGCTGGACAACCGCGGCATCGAGATAGACGACATCGGACTGCGCCGCCCCACCCTCGACGACGTCTTCCTGTCCCTGACGGGACACGTGGCCGAGGAGAAGGACACGGACAACGGCGCGGACGACGGCGCTCGGGCGAAGAACGCCCAGGCCAAGAAGAAGGAGACCGTGAAGTGAGCGCCGCCAGCGATTCCCTGATCATCGCCCAGCGGAATCTGATCCGCATGGGCCGCATCCCCGAGATGATCATTTTCGGGCTGATCCAGCCCATCATGTTCGTGGTGCTGTTCACCTATGTGTTCGGCGGCTCGATCAAGGTCGGCTCGTCCACCTCCACCCAGGCCTACCGCGAGTTCCTGATGGCCGGCATCTTCGCCCAGACCGTCACGTTCGCCACGGCGGGCGCGGGCGCGGGCATCGCCGACGACATGCACAAGGGCCTCATCGACCGTTTCCGCTCCCTGCCGATGGCACGCGGAGCGGTGCTGACCGGCCGCACCCTGGCCGACCTGGTGCAGACGGCGCTCACCGTCGTCGTCCTGGCGGTCGTCGCCCTGATCGTCGGCTGGCGCACGCACGAGAACCTGGGCAAGGTGCTCGCCGGTTTCGGGCTGCTCCTGCTGCTCGGCTACGCGTTCTCGTGGATCGGCGCGCTCATCGGCCTGTCCGTGCGCACTCCCGAAGCGGCGACCTCGGGCGGTCTGATCTGGCTGTTTCCGCTGACGTTCCTCTCGAACGCGTTCGTGGACGCCAACCAGATGCCGGCCTTCCTGCAGCACGTCGCCAACTGGAACCCCTTCAGCGCCACGGTGCAGGCGTCCCGCGAGCTCTTCGGCAACCTGCCCCCGGGCTTCCAGGCGTCCGACGCCTGGCCGATGCAGCACCCCGTGTGGGCCTCGCTGCTCTGGTCGGTCGTGATCATCCTGGTCTTCCGCACGCTCGCGGTCCGCAAGTACCGCTCGGCGACGGCATGACACCGCTCCGGTGCTGATGTCGGCCCGGACAGGACGATGCCCCCGGCGTCACGCGGACGCCGGGGGCTCGTCGGGAAACTGTCCGGTCGGGGTCAGCCCGAGTACGGCTCGGCCTTGAGGATCTTCACCGAGGCCTTCTTGCCGTTCGGCAGCTCGTACTCCGCGTCCTCGCCGACCTTGTGGCCGATCACGCCGGAGCCCAGCGGGGACTGGGGCGAGTACGTCTCGACGTCGGCGCTGGCGTACTCGCGCGAGGCGAGCAGGAACGTCATCGTGTCGTCCTCGTCACCGTCGAAGGCGATCGTCACGACCATGCCGGGCGCCACCGCACCGTCCGTCGAGGTCGGCGCCTCGCCGACCTTGGCGTTCTCCAGGAGCTGGGTCAGCTGGCGCACACGGAGCTCCTGCTTGCCCTGCTCCTCCTTGGCCGCGTGGTACCCGCCGTTCTCGCGCAGGTCGCCCTCCTCGCGCGCGGCCGCGATCTTGGCGGCGATCTCCGTGCGCGCAGGACCAGACAGGTACTCCAGCTCGGCCTTGAGCTGGTTGTACGCCTCCTGGGTCAGCCAGGTGACGTTCTCGCTGGTCTGGGTCACAGGTGCTCCTCGTAGGTACTGGGAATACAAAGCATCGCCCTACCCAGAAGAATGTTCCTTCACGGATGGGCGAAACCACGAGCCTAACAATTCAACGGCCGAAGGGGGAGGACATAAGCCATGAGAATCGCGTCAACGCAGGTCAGCACCTACGTATTCCGGTCGAAGTCCGGCGGGTCAGCCGCCCTCGGCCGGGTCAGCCGGCGTGACAGCCGAGCAGTTCGGCCGTCGTGCCCCGGGCCGTCGTGCGCAGCGTGACGACCTTGTCGATGCGCGTGGCCGAACCGGTGAAGCGGAAGTCCGCCCGGCCCACCTCGGCGCCGTCGGCCGCCTGGGAGCGCAGCGTGCAGTAGCCCTCGGCGCCGGCGTCCTTGTGGACCTCCAGATGGATCCGCACGGCGTCGTCCGAGGCCTGGAAGGCGATCACCTGGGCGCTGATCTCGTTCTGCGCGACGTAGTGGTAGCCGAAGTAGCCGATCAGGACGAGCAGGGCACCGCCGAATACGGTCCCGGCGATCTTGAGTCTGCGGTCGGCGCGCGTGTCCGAGGAACGGCCGTAGCGACCCTCGGGCAGCCGCGTGCTCGCCGTAGTCATGATCGTCCTCTCGGCCGGGGCGGGACGAAAGTCCCGAAAGGGGGCTCCAGGGCGGACCCCGGAATTATTCGCCCCCCGATTCGGTCACTATAGAAGCCGCCGAACGCACCCGGAGACACGGGGCGCCGACATACCGAGGATTGAGTCTTGACTGACCAGTTGCGACTGATGGCCGTTCACGCGCACCCCGACGACGAGTCGAGCAAGGGCGCGGCCACCATGGCGAAGTACGTGTCGGAGGGGGTGGACGTGCTGGTCGTGACCTGCACGGGCGGGGAGCGCGGCTCCATCCTCAATCCGAAGCTGCAGGGCGACAAGTACATCGAGGAGAACATCCACGAGGTACGCAAGAAGGAGATGGACGAGGCCCGGGAGATCCTGGGCGTCAGCCAGGAGTGGCTCGGCTTCGTCGACTCCGGCCTGCCCGAGGGCGACCCGCTGCCTCCGCTGCCCGAGGGCTGCTTCGCCTTGGAGGACGTGGACAAGGCGGCCGGCGAGCTCGTGAAGCAGATCCGTTCGTTCCGTCCGCAGGTGATCACCACCTACGACGAGAACGGCGGCTACCCGCACCCCGACCACATCATGACCCACAAGATCACGATGGTGGCGTTCGAGGGCGCCGCGGACACCGAGAAGTACCCGGAGTCCGAGTTCGGCCCCGCCTACCAGCCCCGGAAGCTCTATTACAACCAGGGCTTCAACCGCCCCCGCACCGAGGCGCTGCACCACGCGATGCTGGAGCGAGGCCTGGACTCGCCGTACGGGGAGTGGCTCAAGCGCTGGAAGGAGTTCGAGCGCACCGAGCGCACGCTGACCACGCATGTGCCCTGCGCCGACTTCTTCGAGATCCGCGACAAGGCGCTGATCGCCCACGCCACGCAGATCGACCCGGACGGCGGCTGGTTCAAGGTGCCGATGGAGCTCCAGCGGGAGGTCTGGCCGACCGAGGAGTACGAGCTCGCGAAGTCTCTCGTGGATACGTCCATCCCCGAGGACGACCTCTTTGCGGGCATCCGCGACAATGCCTGACATGAGCGCGAGCCTGGCACTGACACACTTCGTCCCCCTCGCCAAGGAGGTCGACCAGAACAAGGTCACCCCCGGCGTCCTCGGCTTCATCGTCTTCGCGGTGATGGCCCTGGCGGTGTGGGGCCTGATGAAATCCATGAGCAAGCACATGCAGAAGGTCGACTTCAAGGAGGTCCCGGACGCCGAGGCGGAGTCCGGGACCCCCGCGGCCGACCCGAAGCCGCAGCGGGGCTGAGCGGGATCACTGCCTGGCCGGCACCGGGACTCCCATCACCTCGCGGGCGTGCCGGTCCGGCACCATGCCCAGCCGCCACGCCTGCCAGCCAGATTCCAGGTTCACCCCGCGTTCCAGCAGCAGTTGGAACGCCCCGGCGTACTCGTTCAGCTTCTCGTCGCGGGCCGGGTGGGCGTCGCGGGTCAGCTGCGCCAGTTCCTCCTGGGCGACGGCGGTGCCGATCTCGACGCCGCCGGGCGCGGCGTACGGCAGCAGGGTGCAGCGCAGGAAGCGGGCCCAGTCGGCGCCGCGCAGGTCGCCGTACGAGGTGAACAGGGCGATGGCCTCGTCGCACAGGGCGAGCGCCTGCCCGGTCCGGGTGTTGCCCGCGTCCACGACGGCCAGCTCCAGGCAGGTCCAGGCCTCGCCGTGGGCGACGCCCATGCGCTGGAAGTCGGCACGGGCGTCGACGAGCAGTTGCCGGGCGAAACCGGAGTTGCGCAGCGAGCCGGTCTGGGCCGCGCGCAGGTCCCGGGTGACGCGGGCCGAGTGGTGCCGGGCGCAGGCCAGGCCGTACACGTCGCGCATCCGGGAGAACATCGTGCGGGATCGTTCCAGCTCGCGGACCGACAGATCCAGGTTGCCGGTTTCCTCCAGGGCCTGGCCGAGGTAGTAGAGCGACCAGGCCTCGCCCCGCGCGTCCTCGTTGTCCCGGTGCAGGCCGGCCGCCTGCCGCAGCCCGTCCACCGCCGGTGACGGGTCGCCCGCCACCAGCCGGGCCCGGGCCAGCTGAGTCAGCGCCCAGGCCTCGCCGCGGGCGTCACGGGTACGGCCGTACCGTTCGAGGGCGGCCCGCAGCTCCGTGTCCGCGCGCGGTACGTCCCCCATCCGCAGCGCCAGCTGGCCCAGCTGGTAGTGCGCCCAGGCCTCGCCGTGCACGGAGCCGCCCTCGCGGTGCAGGACGAGGGAGTGGGTGAGCAGGTCCAGGGCCTCGGGCAGGCGGGCGCGGTCGCGCTGGACTGCGGCCAGCGCGTGCATCGTCCAGGCGCGGTCCGTCGCCAGCTCGGGCGCCTGCTGCAGGTCCAGGGCCTCCTGGAGCTTCGCCGCCGCCTCCGTGAGGTTGCCCTGGTGGTGCAGCGTGATGCCGAGGGAGCACAGGGCGCGCGCGGCGCCGGCGTCGTGGTGCGCCTCCAGATAGAGGTCGACCACCGAGGTCAGGGTGGTACGGGCCTTGTCCAGCTCGCCCAGCTGGCGGGCCGCGATACCGGTGCGCCACTGCACGGAACGGACCAGCAGGCCCTGGTCGACCGCCTGTGCCAGCTCGCTGATCTCACCCAGGCGGTAGAGGTCGCCGCGCAGCAGGCAGTAGTCGCACAGCGCGCCCAGCAGGTTCAGTACGGCCGCCTGGTCGACGCCCTCCGCGTGGCGCAGGGCCGCCGTGATGAAGCTGGACTCGTCGTCCAGCCAGCGCAGCGCCTCGTCCAGGGAGGTGAAGCCGTGCGGGCCGAAGCGGTCCGAGCGGGTCGACATGTTGCCGTCCACCAGGCGGAGCACGGAGTCGGCCAGCTCGGCGTAGTTCACGATCAGGCGCTCCTGCGCCGCCGTGCGCTCGGCGGGCTCCTCCTCGTCCAGGAGCCGGGCCTGGGCGAAGGCGCGGACCAGGTCGTGCAGCCGGTAGCGGCTGCCGCGGACGTGGTCGATCAGGCCGGCCCGCGCGAGGGCCGTCAGGTGGCGGCTCGCCTCCGCCTCGTCCGTGGCGAGGACGGCCGCGGCCGCCGCCGTGCCGAGCGAGGCCCGGCCGACGAGGGCGATCCGCCGGAGCAGCCGGCGCGCCGGTTCCGGCTGGTCGGAGTAGCGCAGCCGGAGGACGCGCTCGACCGGGTCCATCGGGCCGTACGCGGCCAGGTCCGTGGCCAGGGTGCGCGGTGAGCGCGGGCCGAGCGAGGAGCCCGCGACGCGCAGCGCCAGCGGCAGCCCGTCGCACAACTCCCGCACCCGGTCGGCCGATTCGGCGTCGTACGGTCCCGACACGTCCTCGGCGGCCGCGCCCAGCAGTTCCTCCGCGCCCGCCGCGTCCAGGGCCTCGACCGGGAGGTGGTGCACCCAGGCCGGGAGGTCCGCCGGCAGGTCGAGCGCGTCCCGGGCGGTGACCAGGACCAGGCTGTCGGAGCGCTCGGGGACCAGCGCGCGGATCTGCTCGGGGTCGTGGGCGTCGTCCAGCACGATCGTCACCGGAAGGCCCGTCAGATGCTGGTGGTACAGCTCGCTCAGGCGCTTGACCTGCTGGTCGGGGGAGGAGCGTTCGCGGAACAGGAGCTGTTCGCGGGGCGCGCCGAACCGGTTGAGCAGGTGCAGCAGCGCGTCCCGGGTGGTCAGCGGCGGCTCCTCGCGGCTGCCGCCGCGCAGGTCGACGACGACCGCGGCGCGGAAGTGGTCCTTGAGGTCGTGTGCGGCATGGAGGGCGAGGGTGGTGCGGCCGGAGCCGGGCGCGCCGTGCAGGACGACCACCGTGGGCCGCGTCTGCGTGGTCGCGCGGGCGGCCTGCGCCCACTGCCGGATCCGCGCCAGCTCCTGCCTGCGTCCCGCGAACGATCCGTCGGGCCGAGGGAGTTGGGCGAACGACTGCTCCAGCACCGTGCGCCGGCGGGCCGCCGCGCTCTTGTCGGCGCCGCGCAGCCGGGGCCCGGTCTTCTGCGGGCCGGTGGAGGCGCTGAGCACCCGCTGCTGGTCGAGGAAGGGGCGGATGCCGCGCACCTCCAGCGCCGTCAGCCACTGCAGGCGCAACTGCTCGGGGCCGCCCGGCTGTCCGGCCGCGCCGGCGCGGTGATGGGCGGCGGGCAGATGGGAACCGGCCACCTTGACGACCGTGGCGGTCGCGGCGACGACGCCGACGGCCGCGCCCGCGCCGAGCGCCGTGCCCGTGCCGGTGCCCAGGCAGAGGTCGGCGACGGCGGAGGCGACCGCCGCGACCGCCGCCACCAGCAGGGGAGTTCCGGCGCCCTCGCGCGCATACCGCTGGGCGAAGGTGAGCCGGCCGGCCTCCGTCTCGTCGAGGGCGCGGGTGTAGGCCGCGTACTCCTCGGCCGCCGTCTGTGCCATGGCGTCCAGCGCGCCGCGCGCGCGGGCCAGCAGCACCTGGCCGTCCACGCGCCCGCCCGAGCGCCGTACCTCCTCCTCGACGGCCCGCACCACCAGCCGCTCGGCCTCCGCCTGATGGCCGTCCCGCATGTCCCGTCCCCCTCCTGCGACAACTCCTTTGCCTATGAGTGTCCTTCGGGGGAGGCGCCGACGCGAGAGGGGCGACGATCACGAAGGGCCAGGAACACGCAGAGCCCGGCGAGCGCGGCCTCCGCGACCGCGCAGCCCGCGGCCTGCAGCAAGGCCGAGCCCGATGCCGCCGTGGTGAGGTCGAACCAGGCGTCGAGCACCGCGACCGAGGCGGTCGCGGAGGCCGTCAGCCGGGACCGGGAGTCCCTGCGCAGGCCGAGCAGAGCCGTGGTGGCGCAGCCCGTGGCCATCAGCACGTCCAGGCCTATCCAGGCCAGGGACCAGTGCCGGACCTCCGCGTTCGCCGGAAGGGTCAGGCCGAGCAGGACCATCCACGGCACGAGTAATACTGCAGCGGCGCCGAGCAGGATCAGAGTCCAGTTCGTTCGCATGCCTCCACGGTAGACCGCAGAGAAAGCTCTGCAAATAAAATTCTGCAGAAATCCCTCTGGGGTAGGAGAACGGCGGGATACCGTTGGCGGCATGAGCGAGCTGACCAGCGCCGAGCGCACCGCCCTCTACAAGTCCCTCGGCAACCCGCTGCGCCGGCGGATCCTCGACTACCTCGGCCGGCACGGCGAGGCGAACTCCACCGTGCTCGCTCGCGAACTCGGCGAAAGCTCCGGCACCACCAGCTACCACCTGCGCAAACTCGCCGAGCAGCGGCTCATCGAGGAGATCCCGGAGAAGTCCGGGGGCCGCGAGCGCTGGTGGCGCTCCCTGCCCTTCAGTCACACGGCGCCCGACCCGGCCACGATGGCCCCCGAGGAGTACGCGGCCGCGGAACACTTCGCCCTGCTCAAGATCGAGGTGGACACCAGGCTGTTCCGCCACGCCCACCAGCAGTACCGGGGCCCCGAGGGCTGGGCCCAGGTGCAGCGCACCGGCACCTGGATGACCAAGGACGACCTGCACGAGTTCGTACGCGCCTACCAGGCCCTGCTCGACCGGTACGGCCACGCCCCGCAGGACGCCCCGGAGGGGGCGCGCCACATGAGTCTGCGCTTCTACGCCGCCCCCGAGGCCGTGGGAGAGTGGAACGGTGAACCGACTGGCCCATGAGACGTCCCCGTACCTTCTCCAGCACGCCGACAACCCCGTCGACTGGTGGCCCTGGTCGGCCGAGGCCTTCGACGAGGCCCGCAAGGCGAACAAGCCCGTTCTGCTGAGCGTCGGATACAGCAGCTGCCACTGGTGCCACGTGATGGCCCACGAGTCCTTCGAGGACCAGGTCACCGCCGACTTCCTCAACGAACACTTCGTCAGCGTCAAGGTCGACCGCGAGGAACGCCCCGACGTCGACGCCGTGTACATGGAGGCCGTCCAGGCGGCCACCGGTCAGGGCGGCTGGCCCATGACCGTGTTCCTCACCCCGGACGCCGAGCCCTTCTACTTCGGCACCTACTTCCCGCCCGCACCGCGGCACGGGATGCCTGCCTTCCGGCAGGTGCTGGAGGGCGTGCGGCAGGCCTGGAGCGAGCGGCGCGAGGAAGTGACCGAGGTCGCGGGGAAGATCGTGCGCGATCTGGCCGGGCGGGAGCTCGACTACGGGACCGAGCAACTCCCCGGCGAACAGGAGCTCGCCCAGGCCCTGCTCGGACTCACCCGCGAGTACGACCCGCAGCGCGGCGGCTTCGGCGGGGCGCCGAAGTTCCCGCCGTCCATGGTGATCGAGTTCCTGCTGCGGCACCATGCCCGCACCGGCGCCGAGGGTGCCCTCCAGATGGCCCGGGACACCTGCGAGCGCATGGCCCGCGGTGGCATCTACGACCAGCTCGGCGGCGGCTTCGCCCGCTACTCCGTCGACCGCGACTGGGTGGTGCCGCACTTCGAGAAGATGCTCTACGACAACGCCCTGCTCTGCCGTGTCTACGCCCACCTGTGGCGCTCCACCGGCTCCGAGCTCGCCCGCCGCGTCGCCCTGGAGACCGCCGACTTCATGGTCCGCGAACTGCGCACCGCCGAGGGCGGGTTCGCCTCCGCGCTGGACGCCGACAGCGACGACGGTACTGGACGGCACGTCGAGGGCGCGTACTACGCGTGGACGCCCGAACAGCTCGCCGAGGTCCTCGACGACGACGCCGAACTCGCCGCCCAGCACTTCGGGGTGACGGCGGAGGGCACTTTCGAGAACGGCCAGTCCGTCCTCCAACTCCCGCAGGACGAGGGCGTGTTCGACGCCGAGAAGGTCGCGTCCGTCCGGGAACGGCTGCTGCGCGCGCGACAGGAGCGCCCCGCCCCGGGCCGCGACGACAAGATCGTCGCCGCCTGGAACGGGCTCGCCATCGCCGCGCTGGCCGAGACCGGCGCCTACTTCGACCGCCCCGACCTGGTGGAGGCCGCGGTCGGCGCCGCCGATCTCCTCGTACGACTGCACCTGGACGAGCACGCACAGCTGGCCCGCACCAGCAAGGACGGCCGGGTCGGCGCCAACTCCGGTGTGCTGGAGGACTACGCCGACGTCGCCGAGGGCTTCCTCGCGCTCGCCTCCGTGACCGGCGAGGGCGTCTGGCTGGAGTTCGCCGGGCTGCTCCTCGGTCATGTGCTCGCCCGCTTCGCCGACCCCGACAGCGGCGCCCTCTACGACACCGCCGCCGACGCCGAACGGCTCATCCGCCGCCCGCAGGACCCCACCGACAATGCCACCCCCTCCGGCTGGACCGCCGCCGCGGGCGCCCTGCTGGGCTACGCCGCCCACACCGGCTCCGCACCCCATCGCAACGCGGCCGAAAAGGCTCTTGGCGTCGTCAAGGCGCTCGGACCGCGCGTGCCGCGGTTCATCGGCTGGGGGCTCGCCGTCGCCGAGGCCCTGCTCGACGGCCCCCGCGAAGTCGCCGTCGTGGTACCGGAGTTCGGTGACGAGTCCTCAAAAACCTTGCTCCGTACGGCACTTCTGGGTACCGCACCCGGCGCGGTGGTCGCGTTCGGAGTGCCGGGAAGCGACGAATTCCCCCTCCTCGCCGACCGGCCGCTAATCGACGGCGAGCCGGCCGCGTACGTCTGCCGAAACTTCGCCTGCGACGCCCCGACGACCGACCCGGAGCGCCTGCGCGCCGCGTTGAACAGCTGAAAGGGCATCGAACCAACTGCCTTAAACGTTACTAGCGTTCGAATTACTCATCGAGGACGCGCATTGTGGTGAAACACGCTCTTCACTGAAAAGGTGTGCGGGCTTCACAGATCACTCATAATCTCTCCCTGACGCGACAGGTGGGGTGCCATGTCGCGCCGGGGGATTTGGGATCTGGGGGGATCTTTTGTGCTGACGTCCGTCTTCATCGCTGCCGTTTCACTGGCTCTGTTCTGGATGGCTGCCTTCACTTTGTGGTGGCAGATGCACGCGTGGCGCACGCCCGAGGTGCTCGCCTCCACCCGGTTCAGCAGACCGGACGGGGACGAACATGTCTCGTTCTCGCTGTTGCTGCCGGCGCGCCACGAACAGGCCGTGCTCGACCACACCATCCAGCGGCTGCTGGAGTCCACACACACCGACTTCGAGATCATCGTGATCGTGGGGCACGACGACCCCGAGACCACGGCGGTGGCCGAGCGGGCAGCCGCACGCGACCCGCGGGTCCGGGTCGTCGTCGACACCCACGAGAAGAAGAACAAGCCGAAGGCCATGAACACGGCGCTGCCGCACTGCCGCGGCGACGTCGTCGGGGTCTTCGACGCCGAGGACCAGGTCCACCCGGAGCTCCTCGCCCACGTCGACCACGCCTTCCGCACCACCGGCGCGGACGTCGTCCAGGGCGGCGTGCAGCTCATCAACTTCCACTCCAGCTGGTACAGCCTGCGCAACTGCCTGGAGTACTTCTTCTGGTTCCGCTCCCGGCTCCACCTGCACGCGCAGAAGGGGTTCATCCCGCTCGGCGGCAACACCGTCTTCGTCCGCACGGACGTGCTCAGGAAAGCGGACGGCTGGGACCCCAACTGCCTCGCCGAGGACTGCGACCTGGGGGTCCGCCTGTCCAGCGTCGGCAAGAAGGTCGTCGTCGCCTACGACTCCGACATGGTCACCCGCGAGGAGACCCCCGGCTCGCTGATGTCGCTGCTCAAGCAGCGCACCCGCTGGAACCAGGGCTTCCTGCAGGTCTACCGGAAGAAGGACTGGAAGCAACTCCCGGGCTTCGGGCAGCGGTTGCTCGCCCGCTACACCCTGATGACGCCGTTCCTGCAGGCCTTCTCCGGAGTCGTCATCCCGCTCAACGCCGCCGTGGCGCTCTTCCTGGACGTCCCCGTCGGGGTCGCCTTCCTGACCTTCCTGCCGCTGGTCACCGCCGCCGTCACCTTCGTCTTCGAGGTGGTCGGGCTGCACGACTTCGGCAAGCAGTACGGACTCCGTGTCCGCCTCGTCCACTACGTGAAGCTCGTCGTGGGCGGCCCGTTCTACCAGGTCCTGCTCGCAGGGGCCGCGATCCGCGCCGTATGGCGTGAGCAGCGCGGCCGTAACGACTGGGAGTTGACCACCCACGTCGGCGCGCACCTCACCGCGGCCGAGACGATCCGAGAGGACGTTCCTGCGTGACCTCCACCCTTCCCGCGGTGACCACTCCGAAGGTCCCCGCGCAGCGCCGACCTGTACCCATGGAGCGTTCGACCGGTCGAACAACGCCGCCGGCCCGGCTCCGCTCCTCCCGTTCCGACCTGCTCCTGTGCGGTCTGCTCCTGGTGGCGATCCTCGTCGTCCAGGGCTGGAACATCGCCGACTACCCGACCCTCAGCGACGACGAGGGCACCTACCTCGCCCAGGCCTGGGCCGTGCAGCAGGGCAAGGGCCTGGCCCACTACACCTACTGGTACGACCACCCACCGCTCGGCTGGATCCAGATAGCGCTGCTCACCTGGATCCCGTCCGCGGTCAGTCCCGGCGCGATGACCGTCGGCAGCATGCGCGTCGCGATGCTCGTGATCAGCGGCATCAGCGCGGTCCTCGTCTACGTCCTCGGCCGCCGGCTGTCCCTGCCCCGCTGGGCCGCCGGGCTCGGCATGGCGCTCTTCGGGCTCTCGCCGCTGGCCGTCGTGCTCCAGCGCGAGATCTTCCTCGACAACATCGCCGTGATGTGGCTGCTGCTGGCGTTCTGCCTCGCCGCCTCGCCCAGCCGTCACCTCTGGCACCACTTCGGCGCGGGCCTGGCCGCCGCCGCGGGCGTGCTCACCAAGGAGACGATGCTCGTCGTCCTGCCCGCCCTGCTGCTCACCATGTGGCGCCACAGCCACCGCGACACCCGCAAGTTCGCGCTCACCGGAGCCGTCACCGCCTGCGCCCTGGCCGGCTTCTCGTACCCGCTGTTCGCCCTGCTCAAGGGCGAGCTGCTGCCGGGCAGCGGGCACGTGTCGCTCTGGGACGGCATCAAGTACCAGATGTCCAGGCCGGGTTCGGGCTTCATCCTCGACACGTCGTCCGGCTCGTACGGCGTGCTGCACTCCTGGCTGTACTACGACCGCGTCCTGCCCCTCGGCGGTCTGGCCGGGGCGTTGCTGCTGCTGGTCACCTGGCGCTGGTCGATCACCGCCCGCGCCCTCGCCGGACCGGCCCTGACCGTGGCGATCCTGGCTCTGGTGGCGATGCGGCCGAACGGCTATCTGCCCGCCATGTACGTCATCGGTGCCCTGCCCTTCCTCGCGCTGGTGCTCGCCGGGGGCACCGCCTCCGTCGCCCACGCCGTGCTGCGCAGACGGCGGTCCGAGAACGAGAACCGGTATGTCACCGCGGGCCGGTACACGCTCGCCGCCGTCCTCGCCGTCTCCGCCGGCGCCTACGTCGTACCGCACTGGTACGACGGTGACCGCACCGCCGTCACCGCGGACGCCAACAAGCCCTACCGGCAGGCCTCGGCGTGGCTCGGCAGCGAGGTCGAGGACCCGAAGGACACCCGGGTCCTCGTCGACGACGCCCTCTGGCTGGACCTGGTGCACCAGGGCTACCGGCCCGGACTCGGCGCCATCTGGTTCTACAAGGCCGACCTCGACCCGGCCGTGACGAAGACCATGCCGCACGGCTGGCAGGACATCGACTACGTGGTCGCCTCGCCGACCGTCCGGCGGGACGCCCGCGACCTGCCCAACGTCAAGGCCGCGATCCAGCACTCCACCCCGGTCGCCACCTTCGGCACCGGACCCGACCGCATCGAGATCCGGAAGATCCGCACGGCAGCCGTGGGAGGCGAGCGATGAGCAGCCACGAGTACACCGTCCCCGGTGAGCTGGGCGATCCGGCCGTACAGGCGGCGGAGGTCGCCGAGCCCGGTGCCGTCACCATCGTCGTCCCGACGTTCAACGAGTCCGCGAACATCCGGCAGCTGCTGCACCAGATCACCGAGTCGGTGCCCGCCCGGCTGCCCTGCGAGGTCGTCTTCGTGGACGACTCCACCGACGACACCCCCGAGGTCATCCGCCAGGCCGCGCAGGACTGCCCGTTCCCGGTGACGGTGCTGCACCGCGAGGAGGCGGTCGGCGGACTCGGCGGGGCGGTCGTCGAGGGGCTCAAGGCCGCCACCTCGCAGTGGATCGTCGTGATGGACGGCGACTGCCAGCATCCGCCGTCCCTGGTACCGGAGCTGGTCGCCACCGGCGAGCGGACGAGCGCCGGACTCGTCGTCGCCTCCCGGTACATCAAGGGCGGCAGCCGGGCCGGGCTCGCGGGCAGCTACCGCGTCGCCGTCTCACGCGGGGCGACCTGGCTGACCAAGTCCCTCTTCCCGCGCAGACTGCACGGCATCAGCGACCCGATGAGCGGCTTCTTCGCCATCCGGCGCAGCGCGGTCACGGCGGAGGTGCTCAAGCCGCTGGGCTACAAGATCCTCCTTGAGCTCGCCGTACGGAGCCGGCCGCGCGCGGTCGCCGAGGTGCCGTTCGTCTTCCAGGACCGGTTCGCGGGCGAGTCCAAGTCCACCGCGCAGGAGGGCTTCCGGTTCCTGCGCCACCTGGTCGGCCTGCGCACCGCCTCGCCGGTCGCGCGCATGGTCGCCTTCGGGCTGATCGGCGCCACCGGGTTCGTGCCGAACCTGGTCGGTCTGTGGGCGCTGACCGTCCTCGGGATGCACTACGTCCCCGCCGAGATCCTCGCCAACCAGCTCGGCGTCGCCTGGAACTTCGTGCTCATCGAGCACCTGTTGTTCCGCGAGCGGCGCGCGCACCGCCGGTGGTGGGACCGCGTCGGCCGGTTCGCACTGCTCGCCAACGCCGACCTGGTGCTGCGCATCCCGCTGATCGCGCTGCTCGTCGATCGGTTCGGGATGGGGGCGCTGCCCGCCACCGCGCTCGCGCTGGTGACGACGTTCGTCCTGCGCTTCGTCGGGACCGAAGCGCTGGTCTATCTCCCGCGCCGCGGGGCGCGCAATACCGCAAGGAGAGCCGTGTGAACAAACACCGCAGACGGACCGCGCTGGCCGGGGTCGGGGCCCTGACCGCCGGACTCCTCCTCACCTCGCCCCAGTCCGCCGAGGCCGCCAATCTCGTCAAGAACGCCGGCTTCGAGACGGCCGGCACCGACGGCATGCCCTACTGCTGGGAGAAGTCCGGCTGGGGCGACAACGACTTCAGCTTCGCCACCGTCGCCGACGCCCACTCCGGCTCCAAGGCCATGAAGGTCACGCTCACCCGCCGCGTCGACGGCGACCGCAAGGCGCTGATCACCGAGTCCACCGAGTGCGCGCCGACGGTCACGGCGGGCAAGCAGTACGACCTCTCGCTCTGGTACAAGTCCACGACCCCCGACACCGCCGTCACGCTCTTCCGGCACGACACGACGGCGGGCTGGCAGTACTGGACCGACCTCAAGACGCTGGACATGGCCTCGGCCTACACGCAGGCCACGGTCCGCACCCCCGAGGTCCCGGCCGGCACCGACCGCATCACCTGGGGCGTGTCGGTGTACGGCACGGGCTCGGCGACCACCGACGACTACTCCATGGAGCAGGTCCCCGACACGCTCCCGCCGCCCCAGTGCACCGGCACCAACGATCAGTGCGCCAACGGCAGTTGGTCGGTGCAGCCGACGCAGAACCCGGTCCGCTCCATGCACTCCGTCGTCCTCAACAACGGCAAGGTGCTGCTGATCGCCGGCTCCGGCAACAGCGAGGAGAACTTCAACGCGGGCACGTTCACCAGCGCGGTGTACAACCCGGCCACCGGCACGTACAAGGTCGTCCCCACGCCGAAGGACATGTTCTGCGCGGGGCACATCCAGTTGCAGGACGGGCGCGTGCTCGTCATGAGCGGCAACAAGGCGTACCCGGTCCCGGGCGGGCACGGCTACGAGGGCTTCAAGGACTCGTACGTCTTCGACCCGAAGACCGAGACGTACAGCAAGACCAACGACCTGAACGACGGCCACTGGTACCCCTCGGCGACCGAGCTGGGCAACGGTGACGTGATCTCCTTCGGCGGCCTGCGCGAGGACTCCTCCGGTTCGGTCACCGCCGAGTACTGGTCGGACAAGGACCAGCAGTGGCAGCCGCTGTGGAAGGTCAACCAGACCTGGTCGTTCTGGGGTCTGTACCCGTCGATGATCCTGATGCAGGACGGCCGCCTCTTCTACTCGGGCAGCCATGTCTTCGGCAACAACATCCCGGGCACCGGGTCGGCGGTCTACGACTACAACGCCAACACGGTCACGCAGGTCCCGGGCCTGCAGAAGAAGGACGAGCGCGACCAGTCGGCGAGCGTGCTGCTGCCACCGGCGCAGGACCAGCGGGTCCTCACGCTCGGCGGCGGCAACATCGACTCCAACCCGGACGGCAACCGGCTGACCGACCTCATCGACCTCAAGCAGGCCAACCCGGCCTACACCGCGGGCCCGCTCCTCCCGCAGGGCACGGTCGACCTCGGCAACGGCAAGGTCCCCGAGACCGGCGCCCAGGGCAAGATGTACGTCTCCGCGGTGCTGCTGCCCGACGGCAAGGTGCTGGAGACGGGCGGCGGCCTGCACAACCGGGCCAACCCGGTCTACGAGTCGTCGCTCTACGACCCGGACGGCAACACCTTCGACCCGGTGGCCGCCGACCCCGAGGCCCGGGGCTACCACTCCTCCGCGTTCCTGCTCCCCGACGGCCGGGTGATGGCCACCGGTGACAACCCGGGCAACGGCAGCTGGAACCACAACGTGTCGATCTACACGCCGCCCTACCTGTACAAGGGCTCTCGCCCGACGATCACCTCGGTGATCAACCAGGAGTGGAAGTACGGCGACACCCAGCGGATCACGGTGGACCGCCCCATCGCCAAGGCGGAGCTGATCCGCCCGGCCGCGGTCACCCACTCCTCCGACCCCAACCAGCGGTTCGTCGACCTCCCGCTCTCGGTGGACGGCAACAACGTCGACCTGAACGTGACGAGCAATCCCAACCTGGCCCCGCCCGGCTGGTACATGCTCTTCGCGGTCGACGCAAATGGCGTGCCGTCGGTGGCGAAGTGGGTGCACCTGCAGGGTCCGGCCGCGCTCAGCGCCTCGGCCGCCTCCGCGCACGTCCACTCCTTCGCCGACTCCCTGGAGGGCAAGGTCACCGGGCCCGGCAAGAAGCGTGCCTCGCAGAAGGTCAGCCCCACCCTCGCGGGCTGCGACCGGCACTACGGCTCGGTCAACGTCTGCGTGCCGACGGTCTTCCCGCCGCAGGTGAAGAAGACGGCGGCCGCGCGGTGCGGCTGGCTCAAGCAGAACCACTACGGCCGGCTGAAGGTCAACGGCGAGGACGACCCGCTCGGCCTGGACCGCGACCGGGACGGAACGGCCTGCGGAAAGCGTGATGTGAGAAGGCGTTAGCCGCGTTCCGAGTGCTCCGCCAGGGCGCGTGCCACGACAGCTTCCAGCTGCTCGTGGTGCGCGCCCTTCCAGTACACCCGCTCGCACTGCGAGCACTGGGCGAAGACGTCGTACGACCGCTGCGTCCCGCCCTTGAGCCGGTCGGCCACCTGATCCTTGGTGGCCTCCGTGAGCAGGCCGTTGCACGCGGTGCAGCGCGTCCAGGGGCGCAGTTCGGGGGCGAAGCGGCCGAGGACGTCGCGGAGTTGGTCCTCGGGGCGGGTGCTGTAGACATAGGCGCCCGCCCACAGCTCGCGACGGCGCAGCAGTCCGCGGTCGCGGCTGAGCATGACCCGCTTCTCGGCGGCCGAGCGCGCGGCCAGCGCCGGGTCGCCGATGTCCGTCGACTCGTACGCCGCGTCCACGCCGAGCAGCCGCAGCCGGCGGGCGAGGGTACCGAGGTGGACGTCGAGGAGAAAGCGCAGGGGCGCGCCGGGCACCCGCTGGGGCCGCCCCACCGCCCGTACCTCCACGGACTCGCCCGCCGCCGGGACGTGCGACACCGGCACCTCACGGCCGTCCACGACCAGCGCGCCGACCTCGGTGAGCGGGACGCCGAGGGACTCGACGACATGGCCCAGGGTCGAGACGCCGTCGGTGGCGAGGGGGGTCGCGCCGTCGCGGCGGGTGTGCGGGACGAACAGGCACAGCTCGGGGGCGACTTCGACGCGGATCTCGGGACCGTTCACCTGGCCAGGATGTCACGGGCCGGGGAGCTCGGGTCAGGGACTTTCCCTGGGCAGGCCGTGTTCCAGGACGTCCAGCGTGCGGTCGATGAGGTCCGCCAGGTCCTCCCGGTGGCCGTTCTCGGCCCAGTACAGGGAGGTCTCCATCAGGCCGCCGATCAGGGACATGGCGTAGACCCGTACCTCCAGGCTGTCCGGGTCCCGGCCGGTGCGCTCGGCGACGGCCTGGCAGAGCATGCGGCCGGTGACCGACATGCTCTCCATCATCCGCGAGCGCACCGCAGGCACCTCCACCATCAGGCGGGTCCGCAGCCGGGACACCGTGGCGTCCTCGTCGACGCCGAGCTGGACGGCCCGCCGCATCACGTACCGGACGGACTCGGTCCAGGGCTCCTCGGCGGGCCGGCCCCTGAGTTCCTCCATGATGAGCGGGTCGTACTCGTCCGTGAGGACGATGTCCTCCTTGGTCGGGAAGTACCGGAAGACGGTCGACGGCGACACCTCGGCGCGCTCGGCGATCTGGTCGATCGTCGTGGCGTCGTACCCCTGTTCCTCGATCAGTTCGTACGTCGCGGTGCGGATCGCCTCGCGAGTCTTGATCTTCTTGCGTTCGCGCAGACCCGGGCGCGGGCGGTCGGCGGGGGTGGAGGTGCGTGCGGCCGTCATGAAGGTCATTGTCGGACATCCTCCGTCGGGGTGACCACGGGCCGGTCCGCCCCGGTGGCATCCTCGTCCGTCGCGCTCCGCCGCTTTGGTGCGCCGCCGGGCAGGAACGCCGCGGCCAGCAGCGCGGCCACCAGGGACGCGGCGCCGCAGACCAGCAGGACCAGGCCCATGCCGTGGACGTACGCGCCGTTCGCGGAGGCCGCCAGGTGGGCGGAGCCCGCGCGCTCGGCGACCAGGTGCGCGGCCACCACGGACTCCCCGGCGGTGTGCGCGGCCCCGCCGGGCAGCCCGGTGACGTCGAGCCGGTCGCGGAAGGCGCCGGCGAGCAGGCTGCCGAGCAGCGCGATGCCGATGGCGCCGCCGAGCTGGCGCAGGGTCATGAGCAGCCCGGAGCCGCTGCCGGCCCGGTCGGCGGGCAGGGCGGCCAGCGCCCCGTCCATCGCGGGCACGACCGAGAAGCCGAAGCCCAGACCGGCGATCGAGAGCCACAGCGCGGTGAAGCCGTAGCCGGACTCCGCGGTCGTACGGCTGCCGAGCAGGGCGGCGAAGGCGAGGACGACCAGGCCGGCGCTGACGACGGCGCGGGGCCCGAAGCGTGCGACGACCGGCTGGGCTCCCCGGGCGGCGATCATCAGTCCGCCCATCATCGGCAGCAGACGCACCCCGGTGCCGAGGGCGTCATGGCCGAGGACGGCCTGGAGGTAGGGCGGCAGGACGAACATCAGGCCGGACAGCACGAACATCACCAGGGTCGCGGCGACGGTGTTGAGCAGGAAGCCGCGCTGGGCGAGCAGCCCCATGTCGAGCATGGGCCGCAGGGCTCGGCGCTCGCGCAGCACCAGCCCGGTGAGCAGGACGACGGCCGCCGCGAAGAAGGCCGGCACCCGGGCGTCGCCCCAGCCGCGCCCGGGCGCCTCGATGATCGCGTAGATGAGGGCGGCCAGCCCGGACGCGGTGAGCGCGGTGGAGAGGACGTCCACCTTCGGGGAGGCCGGGTCGCTGGTCTCGGGCAGCAGGAGGCCGCAGGCCGCGACGCCGATGGCCACCATCGGGACGTTGACCAGGAAGACCGAGCCCCACCAGAAGTGGTTCAGCAGGAAGCCGCCGATGATCGGGCCGAGCGGCAGGCCGAGCGCCGAGGCGGCCGAGATGATGCCGACGGCCCGGGTGCGCTCGTCGGGTCCGAACAGCGAGGGCAGCACGGACAGCGCGAGCGGCATGACCAGCGCGGCGCCGACTCCCATCACCGCGCGGGCGGCGATCACCCAGTTCACGTCGTCGGCCAGGGTGCCGACCAGGGAGCCGGCGAGGAAGATCCCGAGGCCGGCGATGAGCATCCGGCGCCGCCCGAACCGGTCGCCGAGCAGGCCCGCGGGGAGCATCAGCGCGGCGAACACGACGACGTACGCGTCGGCCATCCACTGCTGCTGGCCGGTGGTCGCGCCGAGCCGCTCCGCCATGGTCGGCAGCGCCACGTTGAGGATCGTCATGTCGAAGCCGAGCACCAGCATGCTCGCGACCAGGGCCCCGAGGGCCCACCAGCGGCGGGGGTCGCGCCGCGTCTCCTGGGAAGGAATGACAGTAGCCATGAAATGAAAGTAACTCTCAAAATCGAGCTACTGTCAACGCATACGAAAGCGGCCACGGCTCGGATGAGCCGTGGCCGGTGATCGGGGGAGGTGGTTACGCGTGCTGGTACGCCACCAGGGAGATGCCGACGTAGTGGACGACGAAGGCGGCGAGGGTGAGGGAGTGGAACACCTCGTGGAAGCCGAACCAGCGCGGTGAGGGGTTGGGGCGCTTGATCCCGTAGACCACTCCGCCCGCGCTGTAGAGGAGGCCGCCCACGATCACCAGGACCAGGACCGCGATGCCGCCGGAGCGCATGAAGTCCGGCAGGAAGAAGACGGCCGCCCAGCCCATGGCCAGGTAGCAGGGGGTGTAGAGCCAGCGCGGGGCGCCCACCCAGAAGACGCGGAAGACGATGCCGGCGGCCGCGGCCGCCCAGATGCCCCACAGCAGCCACTGCCCCTTGGCGCCGGGCAGGAGCAGCATGGTCAGCGGCGTGTAGGTGCCCGCGATGATCAGGAAGATGTTGGCGTGGTCGAGTCTGCGCAGTATGCCGTCCATGCGCGGACTCCAGTTGCCCCGGTGGTACAGCGCGCTCACGCCGAACAGCAGGCACGCCGTCAGGACGTAGACGCCGCAGGCCACGCGACCGCGCGGGGAGTCGGCGAGGGCGGTGAGGATCAGGCCGGCGACGAGTACCGCCGGGAACATGCCGAGATGCAGCCAGCCGCGGAGCTTCGGCTTGACCGGGTGCGGCAAGGAGAGCGCGACGGGACCGCGGCCGGCGGCCGGCGGTTCCATGGGCGCGTCGGGAGCGGACGCAGTCATGACCGGAATCGTACCTACGGAACCGTAAGTTACGTAGCAGTCCCGGTCGATGGCGTGCCCGGAGTGGCCATCGTCTCACGACGGCTCCGGGGCCGTGCGCAAAGAGTCCCTCAGCCGAACTCCACGTGCACGCAAAGGAACGCGGGACAAGCCGAAAACCGTGGTCTTCCTCACGTCGCTCACCTGTGATGCGCTCTGGACATATGCGCACTACCATCGGATGATCAAATGAGTGCGGTCGGCACCGGATGAGCGGCTACGAAGCGTCCGGGCCGCGGCCCCCACGGGGCAACAAAGGACAAAATCCCTCATTTAGGAGCAATCGTGGCGCGCGACAACGCGGCTCCCCCCGTCATCCCCACCAACCACCAGGAACTGATCTCGTGGGTCAACGAGATCGCCGAACTGACCCAGCCGGACAACGTGGTCTGGTGTGACGGATCCGAGGCCGAATACGAGCGCCTCGCGGAGGAGCTCGTCAGCAAGGGCACCTTCAAGAAGCTGGACCCGGTCAAGCGCCCCCACTCCTACTACGCCGCCTCCGACCCGACCGACGTCGCGCGCGTCGAGGACCGGACCTTCATATGCTCCGAGAAGGAGCAGGACGCGGGTCCGACCAACCACTGGAAGGCGCCCGCCGAGATGCGGGAGATCTTCCAGGGCGAGCAGGGCCTGTTCCGTGGCTCGATGCGGGGCCGCACGATGTACGTCGTGCCGTTCTGCATGGGCCCGCTGGGCTCCCCGCTCTCCGCGCTCGGCGTGGAGATCACGGACTCCGCCTACGTGGCCGTGTCGATGCGGACGATGACGCGCATGGGCCAGGCGGTCCTGGACGAGCTGGGCGAGGACGGCTTCTTCGTGAAGGCCGTGCACACGCTCGGCGCCCCCCTGGAGGAGGGCCAGGAGGACGTCCCGTGGCCGTGCAACCGGACCAAGTACATCTCCCACTTCCCGGAGAGCCGCGAGATCTGGTCCTACGGATCCGGCTACGGCGGCAACGCCCTGCTCGGCAAGAAGTGCTACGCCCTGCGCATCGCCTCCGTCATGGCGCGTGACGAGGGCTGGCTCGCCGAGCACATGCTGATCCTCAAGCTGACCCCGCCGCAGGGCGAGTCCAAGTACGTCGCCGCGGCCTTCCCGTCCGCCTGCGGCAAGACCAACCTCGCCATGCTGGAGCCGACGATCTCCGGCTGGACCGTGGAGACCATCGGCGACGACATCGCCTGGATGCGCTTCGGCGAGGACGGCCGTCTGTACGCGATCAACCCCGAGGCCGGCTTCTTCGGCGTCGCGCCCGGCACCGGTGAGCACACCAACGCCAACGCGATGAAGACGCTGTGGGGCAACGCGGTCTTCACCAACGTCGCGCTCACCGACGACAACGACATCTGGTGGGAGGGCATGACGGAGGAGACTCCGGCCCACCTGACGGACTGGAAGGGCAACGACTGGACGCCTCAGTCCGACAGTCCGGCCGCCCACCCCAACGCCCGCTTCACGGTCCCCGCCGCCCAGTGCCCGATCATCGCGCCGGAGTGGGAGGACCCCAAGGGCGTGCCGATCTCGGCGATCCTCTTCGGCGGCCGCCGCGCCAGCGCGGTGCCGCTGGTGACGGAGTCCTTCGACTGGAACCACGGCGTCTTCCTGGGCGCCAACGTCGCCTCCGAGAAGACCGCCGCCGCCGAGGGCAAGGTCGGCGAGCTGCGCCGCGACCCCTTCGCGATGCTGCCCTTCTGCGGCTACAACATGGGCGACTACATGGCCCACTGGATCGACGTGGCCAAGGGCAAGGACCAGTCCAAGCTGCCGAAGATCTACTACGTCAACTGGTTCCGCAAGAACGACCAGGGCAAGTTCGTCTGGCCGGGCTTCGGTGAGAACAGCCGCGTCCTGAAGTGGATCGTGGAGCGTCTCGACGGCAAGGCCGAGGGTGTTCAGACCCCCATCGGCATCCTGCCGGCCAAGTCGGCCCTCGACACCAAGGGTCTCGAACTCGCCGACTCCGACCTGGACTTCCTGCTCACGGTCGACACGGAGGTCTGGCGCGAGGAGGCGGCGCTCGTCCCCGACCACCTCAACACCTTCGGCGACCACACCCCGAAGGAGCTGTGGGACCAGTACCACGCGCTGGTGCAGCGCCTGGGCTGAGGCCCGCACGAAAGAAAGACTCCGCGGCCGGTCTTCGGATGCCCTGACCAGCGATCGTCACGGCCGGCCGCGGTGCAGTCCTCCCGGACCGGCGAGGTCCCGCACGACGAGGTGCGGGGCCCAGGCCTGTCGCCGCGCTCCCGTCCGCCCCGACGGGAAGACACGGCGACAGGCCATTCGCCTTTTCGGGCGGCGATGTCGATTTTTCAGGCGGCGATGCCGATCCCGATGTCGACGAAGGCCCGGGGACTCAGGGCCCTCGGAACACCCACAGCCGGAGCAGCGCGAAGCGCAGCGCCGTCGCGGCCGCATTGGCCACGATCAGTGCGCCGACCTCCACCTCCGGCGCGTCGGGCAGAGTCCGGTGCACCACGGCGAGGGCCCCTCCGCTGAGCGCGAGTCCGGCGAAGAAGGCCACCAGTCCTTGCAGTTGATGCCGGGCGGCCCCCTCCGCGCCGCGCACCCGGAAGGTGAACCGGCGGTTGGCCGCGGTGTTGGCCACGGCCGTGACCAGGAGCGCGACCAGGTTGGCGGGCTGGGCGTCGAGCACCGGCCGAAGTGCCACGTACAGGCCCAGATAGGCGGCGGTGGACACCAGGCCGATGATCGCGAACACCGGAAGCTGCCGGGCGAACCCGGCCTCGGGTGCGTCGGAGGCGGTGGCGGGCTCGGTGAGGTTCGGCATGGATTACGGCACCCGGGGTTCGAGGACGTGTGTCTGTGCGCACTGAAACAGCGCCAGACAGTACCTTATGTGAGCAAAACGGGCGCCTGGTTGCGCCGCCCCGCTCCAGAATGGGCTGGCATCTCCGAATGATTGATGTGCTCCACGACCCGACCGACCAGATCGAGTCGGCGGTTGAGTTGTCGGTCGTGATCCCGATGTTCAACGAGGAAGAGGCGTTGCCGGCGCTGGTCGGGCGGCTGCGGCCGGTGCTGGACGGTACGGGCGAGCCGTACGAGGTCGTCGCGGTGGACGACGGGTCCAAGGACAGGACGGCCCAACTGCTGACGGAACTGCGGGCCACCTGGCCGCAGCTGCGACTGGTGCGACTGCGCCGCAACAGCGGACACCAGGCCGCGCTGACCGCCGGGTTGCACCACGCCCGCGGTCACTACGCCGCGAGCCTCGACGCCGATCTCCAGGACCCCCCGGAGAAGATCCCCGAGATGCTCGCCCTGGCCCGCTCCCGGAACCTGGACATCGTCTACGGCGTACGCGCCAACCGCTCCACCGACACCGGCTTCAAGCGCCGTACGGCGGGGGTCTACTACTGGCTCATGCGCCGCATGGTCGGCAACCACGTGCCGGCCCAGGCGGGCGACTTCCGTCTCCTGTCACGCAACGTGCTCGACGCCCTGAAAGCCCTGCCCGACCAGCCGCAGGTGTACCGGCTCCTCGTGCCCTGGCTCGGCTTCCCCAGCGGAGAGGTCACCTACCACCGCGAAGAACGCGTCGCCGGTGAGACCAAGTACCCCCTGCGCAAGATGGTCCTGCTGGCGCTCGACAGCATCGTCGGCTTCTCCGTCGCCCCGTTGCGCCTGGCCATCTGGCTGGGCACCTTCGCCTTCCTGGTCTGCCTCGGCGTGCTGGTGTACACGCTGGCCGCGTACACGGCGGGCGACACCGCCCCCGGCTGGACCTCCCTGATCATCGCCGTGCTCTTCATCGGCTCCGTCCAGCTCATCTGCCTCGGTGTGCTCGGCGAGTACATCGGCCGCGTCTACACGGCCATTCAGCGACGCCCGACCTACTACATCGGCGAGGACACCGGCGCGGCCGTCGCCCCCACGGCGAGCCTCGCCTGGCCGGGGCCGCGACGCGGGCAGGACTCCGTCGGCGGCTAGAACGGCCGGGGTGGTTGCCGTGACGGGCCGCAGAGATCACCGGCGAGGCTTGCGGTCGGCGTAGGCCCGGTACTCGTAGCCCGACCTGCCTGCCTCCGTGACCACAGCCTCCTCCACGAGGCCGTGGTCCGGAGACAGCCGGCACGCCGGGTCGGTGCGGGCGGCGTCGCCGGTGAGGGCGAAGGCCTGGCAGCGGCACCCGCCGAAGTCCTCGTCACGGTGGGGACAACCGCGGCACGGTTCGCGCATCCAGTCGGTGCCGCGGTACCGGTTGAAGGCGCCGGAGTGCTCCCAGATCCATGCGAGCGGCCGGTCCGCGACATTCGGCGGGTCGATGCCGGGCAGCGTCGCCGCGGCCGGACAGGGCAGCACCGTGCCGTCGGGTGTGACCGTGAGTGAGACCGCTCCCCATCCGCCCATGCACGGTTTGGCGACCCCCGCGACGTAGTCGGGTGCCACCCACACGAGTTCGGTGCGGCCCGCCAGCCGCTTCCGCCACCGCTCCACGGCCCGCGACGCCTGGCGCAGTTGCTCGACGCGGGGCATGAGCGCGGCCCGATTGCGCAGGGCCCAGCCGTAGAACTGCGTGTTGGCCAGCTCGATGCGGTCCGCGCCCCACGACAGCGCCAGGCGTACCAGGGCGTCGATCTCGTCGAGGTTGTCGCGGTGCAGAACGACATTGACCCCCAGGGGAAGCCCTGTCCGCCGGACCAGCGCCGCCGCGTGCTCCTTCGCCGCGAACGACCGGCGACCGGCGATCCGGTCGGAAGAGTCCGGATCCGCGTGCTGCACCGACAGTTGCACGCTGCGCAGTCCGGCCGCCAGGAGACCGTCCAGCCGGGCCTGGTCCAGCCCCAGCCCACTGGTGATGAGCTGGGTGTGAATGCCCGCCGAGTCCGCCGCCGCGACGATGGTTTCCAGGCCGTCCTTCAACAGAGGCTCCCCGCCGGAGAGATGGGTGCTCACCACGCCCAGGTCTCCGGCCTGCCGCATCACGTCCACCCATCGGTCCGTGGTCAACTCGCGCGAGCGGCGCGTCAGCTCCAGCGGATTCGAGCAGTACGGACAGCGCAACGGGCAGGCGTGCGTCAGCTCGGCGAGCAGGGCCCAGGGCCTTGCGACGCCGTTCACCGCAGCCAGCCCTCGGCCCGCATCCGGTCGAGGAACGCGGGCACGTCGGTGGCCACCGGGGCACCGGGAAAGCGTGTTCCGAGCTCACCGATGATCCGCCGGACGTCGCGCGCGCCGTCGCACAGTCCGAGGACGGTGCCGGCCTGCCCGGTCAGTACCACCACGCGCTCCGGCATGACCAGCAGATCGGTGCCACGCACCCGGTCGTGCCGCAGCACCACGGCCGGCGCGAGTTTGGGACGCCAGTTCGGCGCGGACCCCGCCGTCACGGCCTGGTCTCCTGTCCGGCCACGGCGTCCAGCAACGACCACAACACGTCGCATTTGAAGGCGAGTGCCGCCACCGCCCGCTCCTGCTCGGCCCCGCTGCGCGCCCACCGAAGGACCAGGCGCAATGCTTCCCCGCTGTCCCGCCGTCCCTGCCGGACGCGTGCCCGGAAATAGGCGAGGCCGTCGGCATCGATCCAGGGATAGTGCCGCTCGAAGGCCTCGATACGCCGCCGCATGAGGTCCGGAGCGGACAGTTCGGTCAGCGAGGCGGCCACCGCCTCCAGCGGTGACCGCAGGCGGCAGAAATTGACGTACCCGTCCACGGCGAGCCGCACTCCGGGCCGTACGTCCGCGCCGGACAGCAGCGCGGCCCGGTCCAGGCCGGCGGCCTCGCCCAGCCGCAGCCACCGCTCGATGCCGCCTTCGCCCGGCTCGCGTCCGTCGTGGTCCTCGATCCTGCGCAGCCACATGCGCCGCAGGTCCGGGGAATCGAACTTGGCGGTGATGAGGGCGTCCTTGACCGGGATGTTCCGCTGGTAGTGGAAACGGTTGGTGATCCAGCACCGCAGCTGTGCCGGGCTGAGCCGGCCTTCGTGCATGCGGATGTTGAACGGATGACGGTCGTGGTAGCGCTCTTCGGCCACGCCCCGCAGCCTTTGCTCGAACTCCGCGCTTCCCCAGGGCCGCAGGGCCGCCGCAGCCGGCATGGTGTGATCTCCGTTCCGCCGGCGGCCACCTCGGTGCCACGCCGGTCCGGCGTCCTGATACGTCGGCGTGCACCGCCGTGCGACCCCGAGGGCGGTCGGCGCCCTCAGGGTCGTGTCGGTGACCTCGCTAGCGGGTGGCCAGCGAGTATGCGGTGACTTCGAGAGCCGTGTCGACGACTACGTAGTCGGGCCGTTCCCAGGCCGTTTCGACGGTGCGAGGGGCCGCTTCGGTGTGGGCTCCGCGATCGGGTCCGCCCGTGGGTTCCCTGACTTCGTTCGGCATGATTCCTCTCCTTCCGGTGGACGGTGAGGTCCTCACCAGCATCCGGAGTCGCTGGAGGCCGGGCAACCGGAGACGGCTGCACGGGTGACCCGTCGGGCCTGTCCGGGCCTTGGCCCCGCGTGGCCCGCCTACGCTCCGGGTGAACATGCCCCCAAGGCCACCTGGGCCGTCACCGAGGCATCGCCGAGCGGCCTCGTCTACGCCGACGGCAGTCTGTACATGGCGAGCCTGCGCGGCATGCGCCTGTGGCGCATCCCGGTCAGCGGAACCGGCGTCGGCACCCCGGTGGCGTACTACACGAACCAGTACGGCCGTCTCCGTACCGTCGTCAAGGTTCCGGGCCGGAACACGCTGTGGGTGTTCACGTGCAACTCGGACCACAACGGCTCCCAGCCCGACGGCTCGGACCAGGTACTCGAGACGGATCTGAAGCCTTCGGCGTCCTGATCGGCTCTGCCGCCCTGAATCGGAAGGTCAGTTCGTGGCCTTGCGTACGAGCAGCGTGACGGTCATCCCCGCCATCGATCGGCTCCAGGCCGGCAAGTACCGGTTCCGCAGCACGGAGGCCTGGCCCTGGTTGATGGCGTTGAACGGGTCGGGGTCGGCACCGTGGCCCATGAGCCAGATGCGCTGCTCGTCCTTCAGGCACCGGTCCGGCACGGGGCAGTCGACCGCCTGGATCTGGTTGGCCTCCCTCGGGGCGCTCTGCAGGAACACGTCGCGCATCTTGATGCCGCGGGGCAGGTAGTACTGGACTCCGGCGTCGATCTTCCACGAGTGCTCACGGTCGTAGACGACGGCGTCCCCGGGCCGGTAGTGCTTCGTGACCAGGGCTGCCGCGGACCTGTAGTCGAGGGGAGCCTGCATGATCGGGCCGTCGTGGTCGAACGGCTGTCGCACTTGTCTCTGGTCGAACAGGTTGAGGACGGCCAGCACCGTGAGGAGGGCCGTTGCGGCCTTCCAGGAGGGACAGGCCGCGCTGATGCCGGCACCGGCGAGAAGGGCCCAGGCAGGGATGGTGAACAGCAGGTACGCGGGGCGGAAGTAGGAGATGCCGCCCTGGGAGGCGAGCCACACGAGCACGGGGGGCAGGACGGCCCAGACGGCGCACAGGAGCGGAGCAGACCTGCGCGGCGAGCGAGCCAGGACAGCGAAGGCGATCAGTGCTCCGGCGCACGCTCCGGAAGCGACGATGTCCTGCCAGATGGTGAGGAGCGCCCACCCGTCGGGCACCGGAATCCACCACAGCTGGGTGTTGACCTGGGACCGGCTGAGCAGGACGAGGGGGGCGAGACAGACGGCGACGGCCAGGAGGGCGAAGGCGGACTTCCACCACAGGGCGCGGTCACGCCGCGCGTGGGTCGCGAGCACGCAGGCGTGGGCTGCCACGACGGACAGCGCGATCACGTGGAGCAGTCCGAGGCCGAGTAGCGTGAGCGCGTACGCGGCCCAGCGCCACGGGTTGCGAGGGCGGTCGAGTACCCGGAGCAGCAGGAGGGTCGCGAGCGCCGCGAGGAGGATCACGAGGGCGTAGCTGCGTACCTCCTGGGCGTATCGGCTCACAGCCGGAACGAGCGCGAAGACAATTCCCGCCAGAATTCCGGCACGCGACCCGAAGAGCCGGTTCCCGATGAGGCTCACGACGGACGCGGCTCCGGACGCGGCGAGAACCGAGGGAAGCCGCATGGAAATGACGGAGTCACCGAAAAGGCTCACCCACAGGTGCAGCAGCAGGTAATACGTGCCGTGTACGGCGTCGATATTGTGCAGAGTGGCAAGGATGTGTCCCGTGTCGCGGGTCACCACGTCCCAGGTGATCAGCTCGTCGCGCCCCAGCGCGGGAGCGGTCAGGCCGTAGCCGGTCACGCCGAGGGTGAGGACGAAGGGCCACAGCAGCAGCCGTGTCCGGTGTCTCCTCGGTTCGGTCGCCGCCGCACCCCGGATCTCTTCGAGCGGTAGGGGCGGCGGAGCGGTGGCTACCATCAGGATCTCCTGTGCATTGCGGTGGGAACCCGGTACGCGAAGTGTTAGGCCGAGGCCGGCTCGACCGAGTTCCTGTCGGCGACGGCCTGAGGGGGCACGCTCGGTGTTTGGTTTCCGTGGCGGAACTCGTGGATCGTCGTCCGGAGGAGAGCGATCAGTGCGAGGAGCATCAGCGCGGCGTGCGCGGGCATCGACAGATAGGGAGTCATGGCCGGCGAGACGCAGCAGTACAGGTAGCTGCCGAACGATGCCAGCTGCACCAGCAGTGGCACGTACCAGAGCTGACGGGGCAGCTGGAACGCGGCCACCACGCTGAGCACGTCCGCCGCGTAGAAGTACCGCTCGTGCATCGAGGGCAGCAGGAACGGCACCACGACCGAGGAGCAGGCGGCGAGCAGCACGATCCGGGTGTCCGTGAGTCCCGGTACGCCGGATCCGGAGTGGGGTACCCCACGTCGGCCGCGCCGCAGTGCCCACACGGACAGTCCGATCAGGAGCGACACGAGGACTCCCGCGATCACGATGCCCGCGCTGCGCACGGCGCCGGTGTCACCAGGCACCGACACGAACTCGTACACGGACGGCGCATTGATGCTGAGGGCGGGATACGTGCCCGTCTGCCGGGAGTAGACCGTCAGCAGTGGACCGGGGTCGGCGCCGAGCAGCAGGGCCGGGACATCGAGTACGAGATACGTCGCGGGAATGGCGAGCAGGCACCGCCACGGCACCCGTCCCACCAGCACCAGTACGAGCAGGAAGGGGAAGAGGAAGACGGCCTGGAACTTGAACGCCAGGGCGAGCCCGAAGAACGCGCACGCCCACCACGGCCGGTGGCGCAGCACGTGGTAGATCCCACCGACCAGGAAGGCCACGTAGATGGCGTCGCACTGCCCCCACCAACCGCTGTTCGTGACGATGGTGGGCAGGAAGAGCACCGCCGCGGCTGCGCCGACGGCCGCCCAGCGCTGCGTGGGCCGGAGCACGGCCACGATCCGGAAGCTGTAGTACGCCAGCGCCAGGTCGAACAGGATCGAGATCCACTTGATGCCCACCAGTGGGGGCACAGGCAGGTAGGTCAGCGCGGCCAGCAGGTAGAGGTAGGGGACGTTGTAGTCGGAGAAGCCGGGGTCGGCGAGAGCCGGGAACCCGCCGTGGCTCACGATGTGCCAGTACCAGGGCGCAAGGAAGGTGACGTAATCCCCCGACTCGCTGGGGAGCAGGAGGATGCGGACCGAGACCGCCATCACCACCATCGTGTAGGCGGCCAGCGTCATCACCATGGGATCGGCCGTGCTCCGACGCGGTTCCTCGGCGGCAGTGTCGAGCATTCCGGACTCCGTTCAGGTCGCGCTCGATCGCGCCCTGCGGAAGGCATCCGGGCGCGACGGCGAACAGTATGTCCGAAACGCCCCGAGGTGGCGTGTAACAAACCGGCATTTATGGGTAATTCGCCTATGGTGCTGCCATGCGCGGAATTCTCCTGGCCGGAGGTACCGGCTCGCGACTGTGGCCGCTGACCCGCTCGGTGTCCAAGCAACTGCTGCCGGTTTTCGACAAACCGATGGTCTATTACCCGCTTTCCACATTGGTGATGGCGGGTATTCGGGACATCCTGATCATCACCACCCCTGAAGACCAGTATCAGTTCCGTCGTTTGCTCGGCGACGGCGGTCAACTGGGCCTGCGGCTGGAGTACGTGGCCCAGGAACACCCGGAGGGCATCGCCCAGGCCTTCCTGTTGGGGGCCGATTTCATCGGCGGCGAGCCCGTGGCCCTGATCCTGGGCGACAACATCTTCCACGGAAGCGGCCTCGGCACCCGCCTGGCCCACCATGACGGCGACATCGAGGGCGGCAGGGTGTTCGCCTATCCGGTCGCCAACCCCTCGGCCTATGGCGTCGTGGAGTTCGACGAGTCGGGCCGGGCGTTGTCCATCGAGGAGAAGCCGGCCCGGCCGAAGTCCCGCTACGCCGTACCCGGCCTCTACTTCTACGACCGTCACGTCGTGGACGTCGCCCGAGGTCTGCGACCCAGTCCCCGGGGCGAGTTGGAGATCTCGGACCTCAACAGGGCCTATCTGGAGGCCGGGTCGCTGCACGTGACCCGACTCGACCGGGGTACGGCCTGGCTCGACACCGGGACCTTCACCTCGATGGTTCAGGCCGCGGAGTTCGTTCGGGTGATCGAGGAGCGCCAGGGCTTCAAGATCGGCTGCGTCGAGGAGGCGGTCTGGCGGGCCGGTCTGATCGACGACGAGCGACTCCGGGAACTCGCCGAGCCGCTGCTCAAGAGCGGATACGGCCACTATCTGATGGGTCTGCTGGAGGATTCCCGTCATGTCCTCATGCCGCAAAGAGGAAGCGGAATGCGTCACGGAGCACTCACATGAGACCACTGGGCATCGAAGGAGCCTGGGTGGAAACGCCCAGGGTATTCGCGGACGACCGGGGCCGCTTTCATGAGTGGTTCAAGGATGAAAGATTCCATGAATCCACCGATCGGCGGTTGCGGCTCGCGCAAGCCAATTGCTCCCGTTCCGCCCTCGGAACTCTCCGGGGTATTCACTACGCTTCGGTCCCGCCCGGTCAGGCCAAGTACGTCACCTGTGTCGGCGGCGCCGTGCTCGATGTGATCGTCGACCTCCGCACCGGCTCTCCGACGTTCGGGACCTGGGAGGCCGTCCGGCTCGACGACACGACGCACCGTTGCGTCTACCTCTCCGAAGGCCTGGGGCACGCCTTCATGGCGCTGGAGGACAACTCCACTGTGGTGTACCTCTGTTCGGAGGGATACGCGCCGGAACGTGAATTCGGAATCGACCCGCTCGATCCGGCGCTGGCCATCGCCTGGCCCGAAGACCTCACGCCGTTGCTTTCCCAAAAGGATGCGGCGGCGCCCACACTGGAGGAGGCCGAGCGAAAAGGCCTGTTGCCTTCGTTCGACGACTGTGCGGCATATCGCAGACGTCATTGAGCCCGCTCGGGTGATCCTCATGGTGACATGCCGTCAAACCCTGACCATGTCATTGTCGTGAGTTTAAGAATGGTTTTGTCCGTGGCCCCAAGGCGGCGTGACTCGCATGCGAATCATGCGCAATGACTGCGCGCGCTTGCGGTTTGACCCCAGATCCTGAGGAAGGTTCTCTTGAACCGTAGAACGATCCGAAGCTCACGTCTGAGGACCGCCACGATGATGTCGGCGGGCGCTCTGGCGGTGATGCTCAACGTTGTACCGAACACGGTCGCCATCGCCGACGCCATTCACAGGTCGAACGTCGGCAACGCCGCGACCCATGCGGACCCTAATCCGTACGGCTACGACGACGGCAAGAGCGGCGACCGGGGTCCCCAAGGCCCCGCGGGCAAGCCGGGCCACGACGGTCATGACGGCAAGCCTGGCAAGCAGGGGCCGCAGGGGCCGCAGGGTCCGCAGGGGCCGCAGGGTCCGCAGGGCAAGAAGGGCCACCAGGGTGCTCAGGGCGCCCAGGGAGCCCAGGGTGCTCAAGGTGCTCAGGGAGCCCAGGGCCACCAGGGCAACCAGGGAGCTCAGGGAGCTCAGGGTGCTCAGGGTGCCCAGGGTGCTCAGGGAGCCCAGGGCCACCAGGGCAACCAGGGAGCTCAGGGTGCGCAGGGAGCTCAGGGTGCCCAGGGTGCTCAGGGTGCTCAGGGAGCCCAGGGCCACCAGGGCAACCAGGGAGCTCAGGGAGCTCAGGGTGCGCAGGGAGCCCAGGGTGCGCAGGGAGCCCAGGGCGCCCAGGGAGCCTCGGGTAACCAGGGCAACCAGGGAGCTCAGGGAGCTCAGGGAGCTCAGGGAGCTCAGGGTGCTCAGGGCGCCCAGGGTGCTCAGGGAGCCCAGGGTCCGCAGGGTGCTCAGGGTGCTCAGGGTGCTCAGGGTGCTCAGGGAGCCCAGGGTCCGCAGGGTGCTCAGGGTGCTCAGGGAGCCCAGGGCGCTCAGGGCGCGCAGGGTGCTCAGGGAGCCCAGGGTTCCTCGGGTATCAAGACGTACGTCAGGACCGCCACGTTCGCTCCCCCGGACCAGTCGGTGATCGCCTCGTGCGACACCGGCGACATCGCCACCGGCGGCGGATACTTCTCGGAGTCCGGCGCCGACATCTCGCTCAACAGGCCCGTTCCCAACGCTTCAGGGGACACCCCCGTTGCGTGGGAGGTCGGCAGGGCGCCCACCGGGCCCACCGCGCCTGAGCCCGCTCCCCCGAACACGGTCACGGCCTACGTGGTCTGCGCCGACATCACCCCGTAACTCCCACGCGAACGGCAGCGCGCCGGCTGCCGTCCGCTTCCCCTGGGAATCAGCGACGGTGCCCCGAGGCTTCGGCCTCGCGGGCACCGTCCGCGTTGCGCCCGTGCCGCGACCTGGCACCGGAAGGGAAGCCCCGGCGCTGAAACGCCGGGCAGCAGGAAGAATCGGAGAGCTATGCGCGTCCTTGTAACCGGCGGGGCTGGATTCATCGGCTCGGAATACGTCCGACGACGGCTGAACGCGGAGCCGACAGGACGGATCACCGTCCTCGACACACTCACCTATTCGGGGGTCGAGGCCAATCTCGCACCGGTGGCGGAACACCCGGGCTACACCTTCGTCCGGGGCGACATCTGCGACCCGGATGTGGTCGACCAGGTGATGGCGGGCCAGGACGCGGTGGTCCATTTCGCCGCCGAGTCGCACGTGGACCGGTCGATCGACGGGGCCGGACCCTTCGTCCGCACCAATGTGATGGGCACGCAGGTGCTCCTGGACGCGGCCCACCGGCACGGTGTCGGCCGCTTCGTCCATGTCTCCACCGACGAGGTCTACGGCTCGATCAGCGACGGCGCCTGGACCGAGGGGTGGCCCCTGGCGCCGAACTCCCCGTACTCCGCGTCGAAAGCCGGCTCCGACCTGCTGGCTCTCGCCCACCACCGCACCCACGGCCTGGACGTCGTGATCACCCGGTGCTCCAACAACTACGGGCCGTACCAGTTCCCAGAGAAGGTCATCCCGCTCTTCATCACCAACCTCATCGACGGGAAGACGGTCCCCCTCTACGGAGACGGCCGCAACATCCGCGACTGGGTGCACGTCTCCGACCACTGCCGGGGCATCGACCTGGTCCTGCACGGGGGCAGGGCCGGGGAGGTCTACAACATCGGCGGCGGGACCGAGCTGAGCAACCACAAGCTCACCGGTCTGCTGCTGGACGCGGTCGGCGCGGGCTGGGACCGGGTCGAGTACGTGGCCGACCGCAAAGGCCACGACCTGCGCTACTCGCTGGACGACAGCAAGATCCGCGAGCACCTCGGCTATGTCCCGCAGGTGTCCTTCACGGAGGGCTTGGCCGCCACGGTCGCCTGGTACCGCACACACCGCTCCTGGTGGGAGCCGCTCAAGGAGAGGGCCGCGCTGCGATGACCACGAGCTGGCTGGTGACCGGCGCACACGGGCTCCTCGGCCAGGATGTGCTGGCCGAGCTCGTCGGTGATCCGGACGTCTGGGTGACGGGGCTCAGCCGCGACAGGCTCGACATCACCGACCCGACAGCCGTCCGCGCCGCCGTCGCCGGTCACCGAGTGGTCGTCAACTGCGCCGCGTGGACGGATGTCGACGGCGCCGAGCGGTCCGAGGCGGCGGCCACAGCCGTGAACGGCACGGGCGTCCGCCACCTCGCACGCGCCTGTGCGGACAGCGGCGCGCTCCTGCTCCACGTTTCCACCGACTACGTGTTCCCCGGCGACGCCCGTCATCCGTACCCCGAAGACGCTCCGACGGGGCCCGTCAACGCGTACGGGCGAAGCAAACTGGCGGGGGAGCGGGCAGTCGTCGAACTGCTGCCCCGTGCCGGCTACGTCGTGCGCACCGCCTGGCTCTACGGCGCGCACGGCCCGAACTTCGTGACCACCATGCTCAAACTCGCGGCCCGGCACGAGACCTTGGACGTGGTGGCCGACCAGCACGGCCAGCCGACCTGGTCCCGGGCCCTCGCCCGGCAGCTGGCCGTCCTCGGCCGTGCCGCGCTGACCGGACAGGCACCGGCGGGCATCTACCACGGCACGGCGTCCGGCCGCACCACGTGGTGCGGCCTGGCGCGCGAGACCTTCCGGCGCAGCGGTCTCGATCCGGAGCGGATCCGCTCGGTCGGCTCGGACAAGTTCCCGCGTCCGGCCGCCCGGCCGGCCTTCGGCGTCCTGGGCCACGGCAGCTGGTCGGGGGCCGGCCTTGCCCCCCTCCCCCCGTGGGAAGACCAGCTGACGGCATCCCTGAAGGAACCCGTGTTCGCCGACCTGGCCGCCGCGGCGCGCGCGAGCGTCCGCCACACGTAGAAGGCGCCCTGCGGAACCGGACGGTCCGCAGGGCGCCTTCCGGGGCGCCGGGCACTCACCGGCTCACGGACTCCCGGAATTCTTTTGGCACCTGGGAAAGAACCCGGCGATCGACCGCCACCGCATGCCGGAACGCATCCTCGGCCTCGCCCGTGCGGTGCTGCTCCACCAGGAGAGAACCCAGTTGCAGCTGGACCGAGGTGGCCTTCGGATCGGCGGCAGCGGCACGCTTCAAGAGCTTGATCGCCCGGTCGGGATCGCTCGACCTCAGCAGATTCGCCTCGCTGTAGAGAGCGGACATGAATGACGGATCGGTCTCCAGAGCCTTCTCATAGGCGGCGACCGCATCCGCCGGATTGCCGGTCTGCTGACCGACGAGACCGAGGCCGTACCAGGCGAACTTGTTCTTGGGGTCCAGTTCCAGTACACGCCGGTAGTCCCGGGCGGCCCCGAGGGTGTCCTGCTTCGCCATGCTCTCAAGTGCGGACCGCAACAGCGTGCTCGCCTGATTGCCGTTCTGGGGCATGGACGCGGCCTTGGATTCCGACCGCACGGTCGACGGGGACGGAAGCGCCCAGAAGGTCACCCCGGTGGCGACCGCCGCCGTCACGGCGAGCCCTGCCCACAATCTCGTACGTTTCATGGGGTCACTTTTCGTGGAAGGTGGCGGACGGATGGAGTCGGCCTTTCTCAGGTCGTCCGCACCGACGTTACGAGTCGTCCCCGATGGTGCCGTCGTAGGGCAGGCGCGAGGGGCGTTCAGACCACTCGAATGCACGAATGCTGAAAATGGTTGCGGCCCAGCCTCTTTGCGTGGCTTTCATCGGCTGGATTGGATGGGACCCGTGAAGTCAACGGTCTGTCTCAACATGATCGTCAAGGACGAGGCTCCGGTGATCCGGCGTTGTCTCGAATCCGTACGGCCCCTGATCGACACCTGGGTCATCGTGGACACCGGCTCGACCGACGGCACGCAGGAGGTCATCCGCGACGTCTACAGCGACCTGCCCGGCGAACTGTACGAGCGGCCCTGGAAAGGGTTCGACGGCAGCCGTACGGAGGCGATCGAACTCGCCCGTGCCGCCGCGGACTACCTGCTCTTCATGGACGCCGACGACGTGATGGAGATGGAGCCGGGCTCCAGCATGCCCGAGCTGACCCTCGACGCCTACCGGCTCACCATCAGGAGCGGGAGCTACACGCACCGGCGCCGCGCCCTGGTCTCGACCCGGCTGCCGTGGCGGTACGTCGGTGTCCTGCACGAGTACCTCGACTGCGGTTCGCGGCACAGCCTCGCGAACCTGGAAGGCGCCACCATCGTCGTCGTGGGCGGCGGGGGACGCAGCAGGGGGAAGAGCCTGCGGGAGAAATACCTGGGAGATGTCGAGATCCTCCAGCAGGGACTGATCAAGGAGCCCGACAACGAGCGCTATGTGTTCTACCTGGCCCAGAGCTGGGGCAACGTGGGTGAGTTCGAGAGGGCGATCGAGGCCTACGACCGCCGTGCGGGCATGGGCAGTTTGGACGAGGAGGTCTTCTTGGCCCGCCTGTTCGGCGCACAGTTGGCCGAGAAGCTGGGGCGGCCGCCGGCCGAGGTGATGGATCGCTACCTCGGTGCGCACGAGAGCCGCCCCACACGCGCCGAGGCGCTCGGTGAGCTGGCGCGCTGGTGCCGCCTCAACGGGCAGCGGTGGCCGCTCGCCCACCTGTTCGCGCGGCAGGCGGCAAGCCTCCCGTATCCGAGGGCGGACCACCTGCTCGTCGAGCCCGAGTGGTACCGCTGGCGCGCGCTCGACGAACTCGGGGTGTCCGCCTACTGGGTGGGGGAGTACGAGGAAGCGGAGGACTGCTGTGAACGCCTGCTGGCGGGCAACGAGTTGCCCGCCGAACATCGCGACCGCGTGCTCCAGAACCTGGAGCTCTCACGACGCCACCTGCGCTCGAAGCAACTCCTCGCGGTGAGGCAGCGCGTCGGGGTCTGAAGCGGTGTGATTCCGGCCCGCGGACGTCGAAGGCGCCCGGTGGAACCCCACGGTCCACCGGGCGCCTGCCGTTTCGCGGGACCTAGACCAGCAGCTTTCCGCCGCACCGTGCGGCGCCGTCCTTCATCGCGATGAGGTTGGCGACCACGTACGAGATGTCGTTCTTGGAGTGCCAGTCGCTCGGGAAGTAGGTGACCAGCCGCGACGACTGGAACTTGGCCTGCAGATCCGGCACGAAGGTGCGGTACTGGTCGTCCGTGTAGTACCAGAACGAGTTCTCGTTGTAGTAGGCGACGTGCGCCGGGTCCTGGTACGCGCCGCGGCCGTCGGAGCTGGGCGTCATGGTGAGGAGCATGCCACCGGGTGCCAGCAGCCGGTACAGCTCGTTGATCAGCGGCACCTTGGTGGGCACGTACTCCAGGAAGTCCACCGCCCGCATCAGCCCGACGGAGCCGTCGGGCAGGTCCAGCTTCTCGGGCAGGGTCGCGACGATGTCGACGTCCTTCCCCGGCCGCTGGTCCACGCCCACATAGCCCGGCGGCTTGCGGTGCGCCGCACCGAGGTCGAGGGCGAGCAGCCCGCGCCGGTAGGTCCAGGCGAGGGCGTTGGCCTCGATGTACTTGTCGTACAGGGCGACCGTCTCGCGCTGGATCTGCGCGTTGATCTCCGGGTCCTTCTGGGTGTTGTCCGGGTGCACCCGCTGGAGGTACAGGCAGCGGTTGATGTGGTGGAAGTCGCCGAGGTGGAAGAGGCGGCACATCAGGTCCTGGTCGTCGAGGACCGTACGCGCGGCGTCGTACCCGCCGGCTTTCTCGTAGCTCTTCTTGCGGAACGCCCGCACATGGTTGGGCGCGTACCAGATGTAGGCGACGTTGTGCGGCGTCGGTGCCAGGGAGATGACCTGGAGCAACTTGCGGCCGTCGACCCGCACGTCCTCGTACTGCCAGCCGAACGTCTCGTCGAAGCGGCTCTCGTCCCGCTTCCCGTCCTCGGTGATCTGCGCGGTGTTGCTGTAGACGAAGACGACCTCGGGATGCGCGTCGAACGCCTTGCCGACCTCCGCCAGACAGGCCTTCGCGAGCAGGTCGTCGTGGTCGAGTTCCACCAGGATCTCGCCGCGGGCCAGTTCGCAGGCCCTGCGCTTGGCCGCCCCCACGCCGTCGATGTCGTCCGCGATCTCGACACGGACCCGGTCGTCGGGGCGCTCCGGCCGCCATCGGGCGCCGTTGTTGAGCAGGACGATCCACTCCCAGTCCGGACAGGTCTGCGCCTGCAGGGTCGCCAGGCACTCATCGAGGAAACGGGGCCGGTGGCTGGGGGTGAAGACGGAGAACCTCGGTGTCGCCGTCGACGTCATCTGTTGCTCCCTGCTTGGCTCGATGTCGGTGAGGGGATTGCGAGAACCGTGGAGTCGGGAATCACCTGAATTCCTCCGGCACTTGGGAACGCAGTGAGGGATCGTCCGCGACCGCACGACGGAACTCGTCCTCGGCTGCGTCGTCGCGGTGCTTCTGCTTCCAGATCCGTCCCAGGTGCAGATGCGCCGTGCCGGCCTTGGGATTGCCGGCGACGATCCGCTTGAGGAGTTCGGCCGCCCGGTCGGGTTCGCTCGACTCCAGCAGCACCGCCTCGTTGAAGAGGGCCGACGGGAACGCCGGATCGATCTGCAGGGCCTTTTCGTAGTCGGCACGGGCATCGACCACCCTGCCGTCCCCCTGTGCGATGACTCCCAGGTTGTACCAGGCGAATTGGTTGTGTGGGTCCAGTTCCAGCACCCGCCGGTAAGTGCGGTCGGCCCCCTCGGAGTCGTTGTTGTTCTGCTGCAGAATTCCTGCCTGCAAAAGCGTATTGGCATCCTGCAGGTTCTGGGTCGTCGATGGCGAGGCCTTGGAATCCTCAGGCGCTGCCGAGTAGGAATGAACTACCCACGATGTCACTCCGGTGGTGACTGCGGCCACACCGAAGAGTCCTGCCAACAATTGCCAGTGTTTCACTTTGTCACATCTCGTGGAATAGTGAAGGACGGTGGCGTGCCGGGGTCCGAACCGCCGTGATTTCCGCCGACGTTACGAGGCGATGCGGTTGCGGCCGCTGTTTGGCGGGCACTTGGTGGGCGCAGTCCACCCGAATGTACGTGTCGCGCGCACAAAAAAATGGCGCCCGGTCCGCGCGTCGCTGCGGGTGCACGCGGACCGGGGCCGTCAAGGGGACCCCGGGGGTGAGGGGTCAGTGGGTGGTGCTCAGTTCCTTCGGTTCGGCGAGTGCGGCGGCATGCGCGTCCATGCGCTCCGCCGACAGGATCGCCGCGGCGGTGTCGGCGCGAGACGCCGCGACGACGAGGGCGCGGCCGGCGAGGGCGTGCGCCCGCTCGTGCAGGGCGGCCACGCGGGGGTCGCCCGCGGTGCCGGACGCGCGGACCGGCGTATGCCCTCCCCGCAGCCGGGTCACCTCCCCGGTGAGCCGTCCGGCGGCCGTGTCCAGGTCCGTGGACGGCACGAGCGCGCGCAGCTCGTCGGTGACGGCGAGCAGTGCCGCGAGGTGTCCCGCGAGCTGGATGTCCAGCTCCTCCTCGCGCGACCGGTGGGGGAAGTCGGGGGTGGTGCCGGCCATCGTGGTGCTGTGGACGGACCTGCGGGAAGGCCCGGTGCGGATCGGTTCGTACATGGGAGATGGCCTCCTGCGCTCTGACAGGAAGCCATCCTAGCTTAGATTTCGTCTAAAGTTGATCCGGTTCACGGATTGTGGTGCGTCGGCTACGGCTGGCTGTAGCCGTCCAGGAATTCGCCGATCCGCGTGACCGCGTCCCGCAGGTCCCCGACCGTCGGCAGCGTCACGACCCGGAAGTGGTCCGGCTCCGGCCAGTTGAAGCCGGTGCCCTGGACGACCATGATCTTCTCCCGGCGCAGCAGGTCCAGGACCATCTGGCGGTCGTCCTTGATCTTGAAGACCTTCGGATCCAGGCGCGGGAAGAGGTACAGGGCGCCCTTCGGTCGTACGCACGTCACGCCCGGGATCTGCGTCAGCAGTTCGTAGGCGGTGTCCAGCTGCTCCTTGAGCCGGCCGCCCGGCAGCACCAGGTCGTTGATCGACTGGCGCCCGCTGAGCGCGGCCACCACTCCGTGCTGGCCCGGCATGTTCGCGCACAGGCGCATGTTCGCCAGGATCGTCAGACCCTCGATGTAGGAGTCGGCGTGCGCGCGCGGGCCGGAGATCGACATCCAGCCGACCCGGTAGCCGGCCACCCGGTAGGCCTTCGACATGCCGTTGAAGGTGAGCGTCATCAGGTCGGGGGCCACGGCCGCGGTCGGGGTGTGCGTGGCGCCGTCGTAGAGGATCTTGTCGTAGATCTCGTCCGAGCAGACCAGCAGGTTGTGGCGGCGGGCGATGTCCGTCAGGCCCTTGAGCACCGACTCGTCGTACACCGCGCCCGTCGGGTTGTTCGGGTTGATGATGACGAGCGCCTTGGTGCGGTCGGTGACCTTGCGCTCGATGTCGGCGAGGTCGGGCATCCAGTCGGACTGCTCGTCGCAGCGGTAGTGCACCGCGGTGCCGCCGGAGAGGGAGACGGCCGCCGTCCACAGCGGGTAGTCCGGCGCCGGTACGAGGACCTCGTCGCCGTCGTCCAGCAGGCCCTGCATCGCCATCACGATCAGCTCGGAGACGCCGTTGCCGATGAAGACGTGCTCGACGTCCGTCTCGATGCCGAGGGTCTGGTTGTGCATGACGACCGCGCGGCGGGCGGCCAGCAGGCCCTTCGCGTCGCCGTAGCCGTGTGCCGTCGAGACGTTGCGGAGGATGTCCTCCAGGATCTCCGGCGGGCACTCGAAGCCGAACGCGGCCGGGTTGCCGGTGTTCAGCTTGAGGATGCGGTGGCCGGCCGCCTCGAGCCGCATCGCCTCCTCGAGAACCGGGCCCCGGATCTCGTAACAGACGTTGGCGAGCTTGGTCGACTGGATCACCTGCATGTCCGTGAGCTTACGGGCCGGTAACGCCCCATGGGCCGTGTTTTCCACCACGTGAGACAAAGCGTTTTGGGCTGTTATCGCCGGTAGCTGTCCCAGCAGCCCCTCCCGTACCTAGAATGCCCGGCCATGTCCAGCCATCCCCAGCACGGAAACGGGGCCGACGGCGTGAACGACGCGAACGGCACGCACGAGGCGCACGGCGCCCCTGCGGCGGGTCCCGCGGGCGGTGGGCCCGCAGTGGCGCCGAACGTCTACCACCCGCAGGCCGCGTCGGCGCCCGCGTACGACACGTACGCCGATCCGGCGACCGCGCACGGGTGGCAGAACGCGTACGACGAGACGCGCGAGCTGCCTCGGGTGACGGACGAGACGGCCTTCCTGCCGGCTCCCGTACCGGCCGCCCCGGCGGGCCCGCCGGAGGGCGTGCCGACGGGACAGGGCCGTGCCGCGGCGCGGCGCGCGCGGAGCAGGCGGGGCGCCGCGTCGCGGCGCCGGATCGCGATGGCCGCCGGTGCCGTGGGTGCCGTCTCCCTCGCCGTGATCGCGGGGATGTCCGCCTTCTCGGGGTCCTCGTCGGGCGGGCCGCAGGGGCAGGGCGAGCGCAGCGGTTCGAGCACCAAGGAGGACCCGGGGGCGCCCGGTGGCCCGAAGTCGTCCGCCACGGGCCCGTCGGACGGTGCGACGCAGGCTCCCGCCGCCTCCGCGACCCCGAGGGCCTCGGCGAGCGACTCCGCGACCGGCAGCCCTTCGCCCACGGCGCCGACGTCGTCCGCGGTGACCGCCACCGCCACGGCGAGCTCGTCGGTGAGCGCCTCCGCGAGCAGTTCCGGTCAGGGCGACCAGGGTGGTCGGCCCGGACGCGGGCGGGGTCACGGAAAGCATTGAACAACTAGGGTCCGTCTTCAGACGGATCTTGCCCAGAGCGGGAATGCCGCGGAAGCCCTTGAGCCGGTCGACCCGCCACCGTAGCGGCCGCGGGTCGGTGGCGGCGGCGTGCTGGTGGCGGCGGCGTGCTGGTGGGCAGGGACGACGGTGGAGTCGAAAGCGGGTGTAGGCCGTTTCCCGCGGCCCATGGCGGGCCGGCACCTGGGCCCCACCACGTCCCGACACGCCATCAGACTCCGTACGAACCTGCTCGACCGCCTGCAGGAGGCCAGGGAACAGGGCCGGCTCGGTGAGGTCGCCCCGCCGAGCAGAAGCTCACCGCCAGGCGCGACCTCGCAGCCCGGCACCCCACCGTCCACCTCGGCATGCCCGACTTCCGTACCAGCGCCGACCGCGGGCCCTTCGAGCCTGCTGCCGCCCGGTCGAGTGGCACGGTCACCGGATGGGGTGACGGTTGCCGGTCGAGGCATCGGTGGCTGGTCCCAGAGGGGATGGGACTAGCGCAGAGTAGGACTATCACCAGGAGTCATCGTGAAGGTCGTGAAGGTCATCGGGCGACGGTCGGTCCCTGTGGCGATGGGGCTCGTTCTGGCTGCAACGGGGGTCTCGGCCACGGCTGCTTCGGCCGTGTCGGCTGCTCCGCGAGCCGCTGCGAGCAAAGTTCAGATCCTGAGATTCACCGCTGCCGACAACGGCAAGACGGTGACGGTCGACCCCGGCGACATCGTCAGTGTCTTCTTGACGAGTACCACTACGCCCGGGTCCAGCACACCGTTCGTCTGGAGCGCGCCCACATCCTCGGACTCGAACGTCCTCGCAGAGGCAACCAGCATCGCCGTCCCGAACGGCGACGCGTTCGGCATCTTCAGGGCAACCGGATCAGGGTCGGCCACGCTCTCCGCCACGAGGGAATGCAAGACCGTCCCGCCCGGCCCCATGTGCACTGCGCCCACCCTGCTGTGGCGCGTCACCGTCAACGTGCAGTAGGCCGCTGCACGGAGAGCGGATACGCAGGGCCCGCCGCCTCAGTGGGTGTCCCGGTGGATGACGCGGCCGTAGCGGCCGGCTCCGGGCTGCGGTGCCGCCGGACTGAGACCCGGGTATACGTCCCACCAACGGTCGGCGGCTGAGCGGTAGTTGGCGCGCCGTCCAAGGCGACGATCGTGGTGAGTGATTTGCGGTGAGTTGAGAACGATCCGCTCCCTGCGGACCGCATACAACTTCTTGCCGCCACCCCTCTGTCATCCCACAATGTGCATGACAAGACGGCAGGCGGCCGGAAAATCTCCGGTCGCTCACGTCTGCAGAGGGGACCCCCACATGAACAAGCCTCTCCTCGCCACGCTCGCGACCCTGGTGATCACCGGGGCGGGCATGGCACCCGCGGCCGCCGCCACGGCCACCCCGAGCGCGGCCCCGGCGGCGAAGAGCACGGCCACGAAGGCCAAGGGCGCCGCGCCCACGCTCCGGGCCGTCAACTTCGCCGGCACCGTCTCGCTCAGCAACTGCTCCGGCTCCGTCATCCGCTTCCCCGCCTCCGCGGACAGCGACCCGGCGCTGGTGCTGACGAACGGTCACTGCCTGGAGACCGGCTTCCCCGACCCCGGCGAGGTCATAGTCGGCCAGTCCTCCAGCCGCTCCTTCGGTCTGCTCAACGCGTCGGCCACCCGGGTCGGGACCCTGCGCGCCAACAAGGTCGTGTACTCGACGATGACCGACACGGACGTCACGATCTACCAGCTCAACACCACGTACGCGCAGATCAAGAGCACGTACGGGATCAGCCCGCTGACGGTGCAGGACACGCACCCGACCGCCGGCACCGCGATCACGGTCGTCTCCGGGTACTGGAAGCGGACCTACGCCTGCAACGTCGACGGGTTCGTCTACCGCCTCAAGGAGGGCAGCTGGACCTGGAAGGACTCGGTGCGCTACACCTCCGCCTGCAAGACGATAGGCGGCACGTCGGGATCGCCGGTCGTCGACAACGCCACCGGCAAGGTCGTCGCCGTCAACAACACCGGCAACGAGGACGGCCAGCGCTGCACGGACAACAACCCGTGCGAGGTCGACGCGAACGGCAACGTGACCGTCCGCTACGGCATCAACTACGCCCAGGAGATCTACAACATCCCGGCCTGCTTCACCACCGGCAACAAGCTGGACCTGAGCGCGAGCGGCTGCACCCTGCCCAAGCCGTAGTGCCGGGCGGGCGGGCGGTCACCGGGGAGTCCGGCGCACCGCCCGCCCGGCCAGCACGTCCGTCCGGCGCCCGTCCTCGATCACGAAGCGGCCGTCGACCAGGACGTGGGGGATGCCCGAGGGGAGAGCGCGCGGCTGCTCGAAGGTGGCCCCCGCCGCGACCGTCTCCGGGTCGAACAGGACCAGGTCGGCGCGGTGTCCCTCGCGGACGAGCCCGCGGTCCGGCAGGCGCAGCCGGGCCGCGGGACGCGAGGTGAGGTGGGCGACGCACTCCTCCAGGGACAACACGCCCAACTCCCGCACGTAGTGCCCGAGGTAGTGCGGGAAGGTGCCGTACGCCCGTGGGTGCGGCTTGGCGCCCCGCAGGATGCCGTCCGAGCCGCCGGTGTGCGTGCGGTGCCGCATGATCGCGCGGACGTTCTCCTCGTGGCCGACGTGCTGCAGCACGGTCGGGCCCAGCCGGTCCTCGACCAGCAGCCGGCGCGCGGTCGCCCACGGGGTCTCGCCGTGCCGCAGCGCCGACTCCTCGACCGTACGGCCCACATGGTCCGCGAGGGCCGGATCGCCCACACCGGAGATCTCGACCGTGTCCCAGTCCACCGGCACCCCGTGGCAGCCGTCCGAGCCGACGACCTCCAGCTCGTACCGGATCCGCTCGGCGGTCGGCCCGTCGGCCAGCCGGCGCAGTATCTCCCGCGGGCCGCCCTCGCTCGCCCAGCCCGGCAGCAGCGCGGCCAGGGTCGTGCAGCCGGGGGTGTAGGGGTAGGTGTCGAGGCTGATGTCGGCCCCGGCGGCGAGCGCGTCGTCGAGGAGCGCGAGAAGTTCCGGTGCGCGGCCCTCGTTGACGCCGAAGTTCATGGTGGCGTGCGCGAGATGGAGCGGGCACCCCGCCTCGCGGGTCAGCGCCACCATCTCCGCGTACGCCTCCAGGGCGCCCGCCCCGTACGAGCGGTGGTGCGGGCAGTAGTAGCCGCCGTAGGACGCCACCACCCGGCACAGCTCGGTGAGTTCGGCGTCCTCGGCGTACATGCCCGGGGTGTAGGTGAGCCCGGACGACATGCCGACCGCGCCCTGCTCCAGGCCCTCCGCCACCAATCGCCGCATCCGGTCCAGCTCTTCGGGCGTGGCCGCCCGGTCCTCCCAGCCGACGGCCAGTGCCCGGACCGTGCCCTGGGGGACGAGGTAGGCCGCGTTCACGGCGATGCCCCCATCGAGCCGGTCCAGGTACTCGCCGACCGACCGCCAGTCGAAGTCGACGTCCTCGCCGTACCCGTTCCAGCCGGTGATCGCCCGGCGCACCTCGTCGAGCGTGCGGTCGTCGACCGGCGCGTACGACAGCCCGTCCTGGCCGAGGACCTCCAGCGTCACGCCCTGCGCGGCCTTGGCGCTGTGGTCGGGGTCGCGCAGCAGCGCCAGGTCGCTGTGGGCGTGCATGTCGATGAAGCCGGGGGCGAGGACCAGACCCTCGGCGTCCAGCTCGCGCATGGCCCGGGGTCGCTGACAGCCCGCGGCCGCCGCCTCCTTGACGATCGAGACGACGCGGCCGCCGTCGATCACGACATCGGCGCGGTACGAGGGCTCCCCGCTGCCGTCCACCACGTCCGCGTCCCGGACGACGAGCTGCTCCACGACCGTGACCTCCTGGAAGAACCTACGGGCTGGAAGACGGACTAGAAGAACGTACGGATGTAGTCGACGACCGTCCCGTCCGCCTCGGCCACCGGGATCAGCTGCCACTTGTCGAAGGACGTGCAGGGGTGGGACAGGCCGATGCCCAGCCAGTCGCCGACCTCGATGTCCGCCTCCGGACCGGTGCGCAGCCACAGGTGCTGGTCGGACAGGGCGGTCACCTCGATCCCGGCCGCCGGGCGCTCGACACCGTCCCTGCGTACCACCTGGGCGAGGGGCAGGTCGAGGTCGTGGGCGGCGTCCCGCTTGCCCGCGTTGACGAACGCCTCGGTCGCCGACGGGCGGGACACCACCTGCGCCCACAGCCGGAACGCCGGCTCCAGCGCGCCTTCCTCGGGCACCCGGTTGAACGGGGTCTGCTTGCGGTAGTGCACGTCGTCGTGCGAGACGTACGCGCCCGAGCGCAGCAGCTTCAGCACCGGCAGGGAGAGTTCGGGGAGCTCCGCGAACACGTCGGCCACCGCGTCGAACCACTCGCTGCCGCCCGCACTGACGACGATCTCGTCGGCCTCCGCGAACCGCCCCGCCTTGTCGAACTCCACGGCGATCCCGGTCAGCCGGCGCAGCCAGGCCCCCACCGACTCCACACAGGCGCCGGGGACCTGGGCCTCGTACCCCGCGACGCCCACCAGGCGCAGCGTCCGCGTGCCGGCCACCGCGTCCGCGACCGCCGCGCACTGCGCCTCCGTACGCACGCCGGTGCGGGCGCCCTCGCCCGCGCCCAGCTCCACGACCACGTCCACCGGGCGGGCGGCGCCGCGCAGCGCCGCGTCCATCAGTTCCACCCCGCGCACGGAGTCGACGTAACAGATGAAGCGGAAGGACGGGTCGGCGTCGAGCTCGGCGGAGATCCAGCGCAGCGCCGCCGCGTCCACCAGCTCGTTGGCGAGGAACACCCGCTCGATCCCGAACGCCCGCGCCACCCGCACCTGGTGCGGCACCGCGAGGGTGATGCCCCAGGCGCCGTGCTCGATCTGGCGCCGGAAGAGCCGTGGGGCCATGGAGGTCTTGCCGTGCGGGGCGAAGGCGAGGTGGTGCCGGGCCGCGTACGTCTCCATGAGTCGCAGGTTGTGCTCCAGGCGCTCGGCGGACAGCGCGAGGACGGGCGTGGTGAAGCCGTCGGTGAAGAGGTTGCGCCGCTCGGCGGCCAGCTCGCCGACGGTCAGGCCGTCGGCGTCCGGGGGGAGGCCCTTGAAACGGTGGTCGACGCGTTCGTCGGCCAGGCGGTCGAGCGCTTCGGTGCTCATGGAGCCTCCCTCTCAGGCGCGTTGCAATATATGCAACGGCCATTGCGTGTGGCGCTTACTGGTGTCTAGCATCTCGCCGACAACCGGGTCAACGGAGCCGCCGCGGCCCGGACATCGACAGGAGTCAGGAGTCATCATCCTGGACGCTACTGACGACTCGGGCGCCAACCCCGTCGCTCCCGCCGTCGTGGACGTCGTCGCGCTCGGCGAGTCCATGGTCACCTTCCTGCCCACCCGGCCGGGGCGACTGGCCGACGTACCGTCCTTCGACCGCGCCATCGGCGGTGCCGAGTCCAACGTGGCATGCGTGCTGGCCGCCGCCGGGCATCGCACGCGCTGGGTGAGCCGGGTGGGGGCGGACGGCTTCGGCGACCATCTCGTCGAGACGATCGCGGGGTACGGCGTCGACGTGGCGTCCGTGCGGCGTGATCCGGCGCGGCCCACCGGCGTCTACTTCCGTACGGCCGGCGACCGGGCCGCCGACGACCACGAAGTGGCGTACTACCGCGCCGGATCTGCGGCCTCGGCGATGGCGCCCGGGAACGTGGACCGCATGCCGCTGCGCGCGGCGCGTGTGCTGCATCTGACCGGCATCACGGCCGCGCTCTCCGCACCCTGCCGTGAACTGGTGCGCGCGCTGACCGCCCCCCGGGCCGGGCGGCCGACGGTCTCCTTCGACGTCAACCACCGGCCGGGGCTGTGGCGGGCGGCCGACGGGGCGCGGGTCCTGCTGGAGCTGGCCCGGGACGCCGACATCGTGTTCGTCGGCGAGGACGAGGCCGAGCAGGCCTGGGGCGTCACCGGCTCACCGGCCGCGGTCCGCCGGCTGCTGCCCGAGCCACGGGTGCTGGTGGTGAAGCAGGGGGCGCGGGGGGCGACGGTGTTCGCGGGCGAGGACGGTCGGGCCGCCTTCGAACCGGCCCTCGCCGTCGACGTCGTGGCCACGGTCGGCGCCGGTGACGCCTTCGCCGCCGGATTCCTCTCCGGCACCCTGCGCGGACTGCCGGTCCGGCAGCGGCTGCGGCACGGGCACCTCATGGCCGCCGCCGCGCTCACCGTCCCCGGCGACCTGGCCGCCCCGCCGTCCCGGGACCACGCCGACCGGCTGGCCGCCCTGGACGAGCGGGCGTGGGGGAGACTTCGACTCGGCCCCGGCTGGACGCAAGCCGCGCAGGCCCCGGAGGAGGTAGCCACCCCATGAGTCAGACCGTCGACCGCGCGCTGAGCATCCTGCCGCTGCTCGCCGAGGGCCCCGCCGACCTCGGCCAGGTCGCCGACCGGCTCGGCGTCCACAAGTCCACGGCCCTGCGCCTGCTGCGCACCCTCCACGAACACGGCCTCGTCTACCGCCAGTCCGACCAGCGCTACCGCCTCGGCGCCCGCCTGTTCGCCCTCGCCCAGGAGGCGATGGAGAACCTCGACATCCGCGAGATCGCCCACCCCCACCTCGTACGCCTCAACGAGCGGTGCGGGCACACCGTGCACCTCGCCGTGTACGAGGAGAACGAGGTCCTCTACATCGACAAGGTGGAGAGCCGCTATCCCGTGCGCATGTACTCGCGCATCGGCAAACCGGTCGCCATCACCGTCGCCGCCGTCGCCAAGCTGCTCCTCGCCGACCTGCCCGAGGCCGAGCGGCGCCCGCTCGCCGAGAAGCTCGACTACCCCCTGTACACGCCCCGTTCGACGCCCAACGCCGCCGCGTTCCTGAAGGAGCTGGCCGTGGTGCGCGAACAGGGCTGGGCCACCGACCTCGGCGGCCACGAGGAGTCCATCAACTGCGTCGCCGCCCCCATCCGCGGCGCCGACGGCAGGGTGGTCGCCGCGATGTCGGTCTCCGCGCCGAACGTCGTCGTCACCGCCGAGGAACTCCTCACCCTGCTCCCGCAGGTGCGCCGCACCGCGGACGCGATCAGCGGCGAGTACTCCGGACGAACCCCAGCGAAGGACACCCCGTGACCGAGAAGACCGCGCTCACCCCCAAGACCCACACGACCCCGCCCGCGAAGTTCTCCCACGGCGTGCGCAAGGGCAACATCCTCCAGGTCGCGGGACAGGTCGGCTTCCTGCCCGCCGAGGAGGGCAGGAAGCCCACGCCCGCCGGACCCACCCTGCGCGAGCAGACCCTCCAGACCCTCGCCAACGTCAAGGCGATCCTCGAAGAGGGCGGCGCGAACTGGGACGACGTGATGATGATCCGCGTCTACCTCACGGACACCGCCCACTTCGCCGAACTGAACGAGATCTACAACCGGTACTTCGAGGAGCAGGCGCTCACCCAGCCGCCCGCCGCGCGCACGACGGTCTACGTCGGCCTTCCCGCGGGCCTCCTCGTCGAGATCGACGCCCTCGCCGTCCTCGGCTGACCACCGACGCCCGCTCGACTCCCGCACCTCGCACACCCCGGCACGACAGCGCCACGCCGTGCCGGGGTCCGCCCTGCCCGAAAGCACCATGCACCTCCGAAGAGGCCCCCATGTCCTTCGCTTCGGCCGCCGCGACTCCCCCCACCCCGCCCCACACCGGAGGACTGCTCCTCCTCGTCGACGGCACGACCGGTCTGCTGCTGGTCGCCGCCCTCGGCATCGCCCTCCTGCTCTTCCTGATCATCAAGGCGCGGCTCCAGCCGTTCGTCGCGCTGCTCGCCGTCTCCATAGCCGTCGGCCTGCTCGCCGGCCTGTCGGTCACCGAACTCTTCGGCACCGTCCAGCGCTCGGACGCCGTCTCCACCGTCGAGTCCGGCATGGGCGGCATCCTCGGCCATGTCGCGATCATCATCGGGCTCGGCACGATGCTCGGCGCGATCCTCGAAGTCAGCGGTGGAGCCGAGGTGTTGGCGTCCCGGCTGCTCGGCCTCTTCGGCGAGCGGCGCGCCCCACTCGCCATGGGGACCACCGGACTGGTCTTCGGTATCCCGGTCTTCTTCGACGTCGGCATCTTCGTCCTCGCGCCGATCGTGTACGCGGCCGCCAAACGGTCCGGCAGGTCGGTCCTGCTCTACTGCCTTCCCCTGCTCGCGGGCCTGTCCATGACCCACGCCTTCCTGCCGCCGCACCCCGGCCCGGTGGCCGCCGCCGGTCTCCTCCACGTCCAGCTGGGCTGGGTCGTCCTCATGGGCATCGTCTGCGGCGTCCCCGCCGTGCTCGCCGCGTGGGCGTACTCGGCGTGGATCGGCCGGCGGATCTTCGTCGACGTACCGCAGGACATGGTGGAGGCGGCTCAGGAGGCGAGGCGCGCGGTGGTCCGCGAACAACGGGAGGCCGGGGTCGAGCCGCCGGAGAGGCCCGTCCCGCTCGGCACGGTCCTCGCCATCATCGGTACGCCGCTCGTGCTGATCCTCGCCGCGACCTTCTCCTCGATCGCCCTCGACCCTCCCCCAGGCTCTCCGACAAGCTCCGAGCAGGGGGGACCCCCATCCGTCCGCTCGGTGTTCGAGTTCTTCGGCAGCCCGTTCGTGGCCCTCACCATCGCCCTGCTGCTCGCCTACTACCTCCTCGGCATCCGGCGCGGCTGGTCCCGCAAGTCCCTGGAGACCGTCTCGACCTCCTCGCTCAAGCCGGTCGGCAACATCCTCCTGGTGGTCGGCGCGGGCGGTGTCTTCGGCGCGGTCCTCAAGGCCAGCGGCGTCGCGCAGGCCCTTGCCGGCACCTTCCACGACGTGGGCCTCCCGGTGATCGTCCTCGCCTACCTGATCTCCGTGGTGCTGCGCGTCGCGCAGGGCTCGGCGACGGTCGCCATCGTCACCACGGCCGGCATCGTCGCCCCGCTCCTGTCCGAAGGCGCCCACTCCCAGGCCTTCATGGCCCTCGTCATCGTGGCCGTCTCGGCCGGCTCGATCTTCGCCTCCCACGTCAACGACGGCGGCTTCTGGATGGTCGCCAAGTACTTCGGCATCACCGAACGCGACACGCTCCGCACCTGGACGATCCTGGAAACGGTCCTGTCGGTGGCGGGGTTCGCGGTGGCGGCGGGGGTGAGTGTGTTCGCGTAGGCACGATCAAGCGCCCGGTGCGGAACGGACGAGCGGGACACGTCATACGTTAGGGGGGTGAACCATCGGGAAGGGCGGGCTGGCTGTTCCCGGCACAGGATTGTCGTCCATACTTCCCGCGTGGAGCAGCGCATAGGATCGAGCAGCAAGCCCCCGGAGGGCGCCGGATTCGACCCGGCCTTCATCCCCGGGCTCACCTCACCCGCGTCCGCCGAGCCGGAGGACGCCAAGCCGGAGGCCGACGCGCCCGAGGCCGCCGGGCCCCAGGAGGACGCGGCGCCGGCCGGGGCCGAGACCCCGGCGAAGCCCGCCCTTGAGAAGGAGGCCCCGCAGGAGGAGAGCCCCGAGGGCCCCGTCTTCGAGGCCTCCGACCGCCGCGCCAAGATCGTGGCCGACCGCCGCGGTGTTCGCCTGAGCCTCGATCAGGAGGCCTGCGAGTTCCGCTGGGACGAGATCGGCGCGGTCGAGACGGAGTCCCCCCGCTTCGGCAAGCGGTTCACCATCACGGTGCACACCCCTGACCGCCGCTGGTACCCGATAGAGATCGAGGCGACGGCCAGGAGCCGCTTCAAGGAGTGGGAGGAACAGCTGGACACGGTCCTCGACGCCTACTTCGAAGAGGCCTAGGACCCGTCCGGCACTAGCTGCAGTACTGGGCCTCCTTGCCGATGGCCCGGTACATGCAGTCCGCGTTCTCCAGCAGCTGGAACACCGCGTCGCGGTTGCGTGAGGTCTCCCGCTCGATCACCTCGTCGGGCGGGTAGAACCCTCCGTCCCAGCTGGACGTCGGGTACATCTCGAAGGTGTAGTCGAAGATCTTGTGCACGCCCCACAGGTAGTCGTCGATCGACCCGTCCGTGATGTACAGGTCGCTCGCCTGCTCCGGCGTGTACCCGTTGCTCGCGGCCATCTTCTCCCCCACCGCCTTGAACGCGGCGGCGTCGTCGGCCGTCATCCCGGTGGCCGTGTCCGCGTACGTGTACCCGAACGGCCACAGCACCAGCTCGCTGTAGGTGTGGAAGTCGATGCCGGCCCTGATCTGCTGCTTCCCGCCGACGACCCGGCCGCGCACGAAGTCGGAGACCACCTTCACCTCGGGCGCCGACTCGGCGGACGCTCCGCGGTACGTCTCGGACGACTTGGAGCTCGACGACCCGCCGCAGCAGCCCCACTTGTAGTTCCAGTTGCGGTTGAGGTCCGTACCTGCGTACGACGAACCGCTGTTGGGCTGCCGGTTCTTGCGCCACGACCGGTACGAGCCGGTGGCGATGTCGTACTCGCCGCCGTCCGGGTTGAGATCCGGCACGATCCAGATCTCCCGGCTTTTGACGATGTTGGTGACCCGGGAGTCGGTCCCGTACCCGGCGCCCAGCTCCCGCAGCAGGTACAGCGCCATCTCCACGGTCAGGTGCTCACGGGCGTGCTGGTGGAAGGTGAACAGCACCTCGGGCTCGTTCTCGTCCGTGGCCACGTTGTCGCTGACCTTGATGGCGACGATGTCCCGGCCCTGGTACGACTTGCCGATCACCCGCTTGCTCATGATGTTCGGATAGGCGGCGAGCCGCTGGTCGATCTCCGCGTTCATCTCGGCGTAGTTGTGGTACTTCGAGTCGGCCGAGGGGAAGTCGAACAGCCGCGTCGCGTCGGCGGGGCCGCTGCGGTCGGGTGCGGCGCCGAGCGGCGTCACGTCGTAGCCGAGCCGCCGCAGCTCCTTGATCTGGGCGGCGCGTCCGGAGACGACCACCGTCTCCTCGTCGGCCTCGTCCACGGTGACGCCGGTGCGCTGAATGGCCGTACGGGTCACGGGAGTCGTGCTCCGGTGGATCTCGTACTGCCCGATGTCGTCGGCCGAGGGCGTCGCCTTTCCGGCGCCGACGGCGTCGGCATGGGTGGCGGTCGCCGACACGGGTGCCGCGAGGGCGAGGGCCAGCAGGGCGCCGAGCGCGGCGGTTCGTCTGCCGCCGAGAGCGCCTGAGCCGCGTATACGAAGTCGCATGAACTCTCCTTGGTTCTCCAGGAATTCCGGGGTCGCCGGATGTGGGGAGTGGAGCTGGGGGGTGTTTCAGTGCGACGTACGGGGTGCTGTCGTGCTGTCGTGCTGTGTGGGGTCGTGCCGTGTGGGGTCTTGCTGTGCGTGGACTGTGCGTGGACTGTCCATGGGCTGTGCGTGCGGTGCGGGTTGGCGTCATGATCCGGCGTTGGCATGATCAGGTCAAGGATGGACAAAGGGTCCCCGGCGGAATTCGGCCGGGCAGTGTACGCGGGCCCTCACGCCCGCAGGCGGCCCCGGCCGAAGAACACCCGTTGGCGTGACGGGAGTGTGCGTGGGCGGCCGAGCCGGGGAAGAGTGAGGGCCCGCTGTCCGGCCAGGAGGAGGGCTGGCTGATCATGGGTGGATCAGCGCCGAGACGGGACGCGCACCTGCCGGTCGAGACGACGAGCTTCGTCGACCGGCGGGAGGAACAGAGCGAGGGCCGCCAACTGCTGGCCAAGGCCCGCCTGGTCACGCTCACCGGCCCGGGGGGCGTCGGCAAGACCCGCCTGGCCGGACGCATCGCGGCCCGCGTCGCCCGGGCCTTCCCGGACGGCGTGCGCCACGTCCACCTGGCCGGCCTCCACGACCCGGCCCTCGTCCCGCTCGCCGCCGCCGACGCGCTCGACCTGCACGACCACTCCACCCAGCCGGCGCTGGACGCCCTGGTGGAGCAGGTGCGCGACCGCAGACTCCTGTTGGTCCTCGACAACTGCGAGCACCTGTTACCCGCCTGCGCCGAACTCGCCGCCGCCCTCCTGCGCGGCACCACCGGAGTCCGCGTCCTCGCCACCAGCCGCCACCGCCTCGGCCTCACCGAGGAACACCTCATGGAGGTACGGCCCCTGTCGGTCCCCGACCCGGACGGCGACCTCTCCGCCGCCGAGACCCACCCGGCCCTCGCCCTCTTCGCCGACCGCGCCGCCGCCGTCGTGCCCGGCTTCCGCCTCACCCCCGGCAACCGCGCCGCCGTCGCCCGCCTCTGCCGGCGCCTCGACGGCCTCCCGCTCGCCATCGAACTCGCCGCCGTCCGCATGCGCGTCCTCGGTATCGACCAGCTCCTGGCCCGCCTCGACGACCGCTACCGCCTCCTGTCCTGTGGCAGCCCCGCCGTCCTGCCCCGCCACCAGACCCTCGGCGCGGCCGTCGACTGGAGCCACGAACTGTGCACCGAGCGCGAGCAGTCGGTGTGGGCGCGGCTCTCCGTGCTGGCCGGGAGCTTCGATCTGGAGACGGCGGAGGCGGTGTGCGCCGACGACGGCGAGAGCGGGGGAGGGGCCGTGCCCGGGACCGGTGCGGTGCGGTCGTACGACGTCCTCGAAGCCGTCGCCGGACTGGTCGACAAGTCCGTCCTGTGCCGGGAGAACGGGCCCGGCGGCGTCCGCTACCGCCTCCTCGACACCCTGCGCCACTACGGGCTCGGCAAGCTGCGCGCACGCCCCGGGGACGAGGCGGCCGCCCGGCGCTGCCAGCGGGACTGGACGCAGGCACGGGCCGCCGCCTATGAGCGGGCGTGGTTCGGGCCGGACCAGCGGGAGATCGTGGCGCGGCTGCGCGCCGACCAGGACAATCTGCGCGCCGCCCTCGACCACAGCCTCTCCGAACCGGGCGAGGCGCTCGCCGGGCTGCGCCTCGCGGGCACCCTGTGGTTCTACTGGCACGCCTGCGGCGCACCCCGCGAGGGCCGCCACTGGCTCGACCGCGCCCTAGACGCCAACCCCGAACCCACTCGCGAACGCGCCCGCGCCCTGTGGGTCTCCGCCCTCCTGGCCGGCAGCCCCGAGGACCTCACCCGGGGCCTGCACCGCGCCCAGGAGGCCCGCGCCCTGGCCCACCGCCTCGGCGACGAGGCGGAGGCCGCCCACGCCGACTACGTCATCGGCGTCGTCCAGCTCTTCGCCGACGACCTGCACACCGCCCTCGCCCACTACGAGTCCACCGTCGCCCGCGGTCGCGTCCCCGGCCAGCACCTCAGCCTGCACGGCCTCGACCTGGTCGAACTCGCCTGCGCCCGCGCCTTCCTGGGCGAGACCGACCGGGCCGTCGCCGTGTGCGAGGACGCCCTGCGGCTGTGCGAGGCGCACGGCGAGGCGTGGGTGCGCTCCTACGTGCTGCGCATCCTCGCCCTCGCCCACAGTGCGCGGAGCGACTGGCCGCGGGCCGCGTCGTACGCCTGCCGGGCCCTGCGCCTCAAGCTCGACGTCCACGACGTCATCGGCATCGGCCTCACCCTCGACCTGCTGGGCCTGATCACGGCCGAGGGCGGGGACACCGAGCGCGCCGCCGTCCTGCTCGGCGGCGCCGACCGGGTCTGGTCCGACATCGACCGCGACCGCTGGGGCTCCACCGCCCTCAACTCCGCGCGCCGTGACGGCGAGAAACGGGTGCGCGAGGAGGTGGGGGAGCGGGCCTACGACGAAGCGTACGGCAGGGGCGTCGGGCTCGGCCTCGCCGCGATCGTGGCGTACGCGCTCCGTGACCCGCAGGAGCCGGCGGCGCGGCGCGAGCCGGACCCGCCGCAGCGCCTGACCCGGCGCGAGAGGGAGGTCGCCGAACTCGTCGCCGAGGGACTCGCCAACCAGCAGATCGCCGATCGCCTGGTCATCGCCCGCCGCACCGCCGAGGGCCATGTGGAACGCATCCTCGGCAAGCTCGGCTTCAGCAACCGCAGTCAGATCGCCGCCTGGGTGACGGCACAGCGCTGACCAGGCACACCGTGACGGACGTACGAGAGATGGGGATCCCATGAGTACAGACACCGGGGCGCAGTCCGGACCCGCCGAGGGCGCGTTCGACCACCGGATGGCCGAGTTCGGCTCCAACGACGCGTTCGTGGCGGCCGCGCTGCCCTTCCTCGCCGAGGGCCTCGGCGCCCCCGGCGAACCCCCGCCCGTGGCCATCGCCGCCCCCGCCCGGCTGGACCTCCTGCGGGACGCCCTCGGCACGGACGCCAAGGACGTCGGCTTCGTCCCGCACACCGACTGGTACACCGGCTCCGCCGCCAACGCCGTGGCCCAGGGCGCCGGTTACCTCGCCGCGCACGCCGGCCCGGGCGGAAGTATCCACCTCCTCATGGAGCCGGACTGGGCGGGCCGCGCGGGCCGTTCGCCCCGGGAGAGCGCCGAGTGGATCCGCTACGAGTCCCTCGCCAACCTCCTCTTCGCCCCCTTCTCCACGACGGCCCTGTGCGTCTACGACACCCGCACCGCCGGCCCCGCCCTGGTCGAGGAGGCCCGCCGGGCCCACCCCGGTACGGGCCTGTACGAGGCCCCGCCCACCCTCGTGCGCGAACTGGACGCCGTACCCCTGCCGCCGCCGCCCGGCGACGCGACCTCGCTGCCGGTGGCGGACCTGGACGACGGCGTGCGCACCTGGGCGGCCGAACACGGACTCCCGCCCGCGGACGCGGAGTTGTTCACCACGGCCGTCACGGAGGCGGCGACGGCCCTCGGCCCGGCGACCGGCGCCCTGCTGTGGGGACGGGCCCCGGCCTGCGTCTGCGAACTCCGTCTGCCGCGCGGCGTCGCCGACCCGCTCGCGGGCTTCGTACCGCCGCCGACCGGGGACCTGGAGCCGGGGCAGGGGCTGTGGTTCACCCGGCAGGTGTGCGCGTACGTGGACGTGCGCGACGGTGCGGACGGGGCGACGGTCCGCATCCAGTACGCGTAGCCCGGACGCAGATAGGTACGGGTGGGTACAGGTAGGGAATGGGGTAATCCTCCCCGTGTGGGGCGGTGCGCGGGGAGGCACCCTGAAGGGCATGCTGCAACCCTCCGGGAGACACTTTCCGGATCCCCACCCTCAGTACGCGGCGTACCCGCAGCCCCCCATACGGGCAGGCCACCTGAGTGTCGAGTACGAGCCGCTGCCCACGGCGGCCCGCGAGGCGCGCGCAGCGGTACGCCGGCACCTGGAGGAATGGGGGCTGGCGGAGCAGAGCGACGTGGCGGACGTCGCCGAACTCCTGGTCAGCGAGCTGGCCACCAACGCTCTGCGGCACGCCGCGAGCCGCTTCAGGCTCACCCTCTCCGCCTCGCACGGCGTGCTCCGCTGCGAGGTCGGCGACGCCGACCGCCGGGCCCCGCGCCTGATCGACGCGGGCGCCGGGGAGAGCGGCAGGGGAATGGCCCTGGTGAACGCCCTCGCTCAACGCTGGGGCTGCCACGAGGAGGGGCCGGGGAAGACGGTGTGGTTCGAGCTCGGCACGTGCGGCGACGAGGGGTGCGGGTGGCGGGGGCTGTAGCGCCCGAGCGCGACACCGGCCGGGAAGCGGACGGCCCCCACGGCCACTCGCAAGTGGCGTGGGGGCAACCCGTGGGGGGTCGGAATCGGCTCGGGTCGAGCCTTTCGGGATCAGGGTTCAGGGTCTACGGCAGCCCGTGCACATGCGCCCCCACCCCGTTCGACCAGGCGTTGCCGGACTTGGCGTCCCAGTTGGTGGACCAGGTCATCGCGCCGCGCAGGTCGGGGTAGGTCTTCGAGGGCTTGAAGGAGCCGCACGAGGTGCCCCTGGTGAGGCAGTCCAGGGCGTTGTCGACGATCGTGGGGGAGACGTAGCCGCTGCCCGCCGCGCTGGTCGAGGCGGGCAGGCCGAGGCCCACCTGGGACGGGGACAGGCCGCCCTCCAGCTGGATGCAGGCCAGGGCGGTCAGGAAGTCGACCGAGCCCTGCGAGTACACCTTGCCGTCGCAGCCGAGCATCGAACCGCTGTTGTAGTACTGCATGTTGACGACCGTGAGGATGTCCTTCACGTTCAGGGCCGTCTGGAAGTACGTGTTCGACGTCGACTGCATGTCGATCGTCTGCGGCGCCATGGTGAGCACCAGCGACGAGCCCGCCTTGGCCGACAGCGCGCGCAGCGCCTGCGACATGTACGTCGCGTTCAGACCGTTCTCCAGGTCGATGTCGACGCCGTCGAAGCCGTACGTCTGCATCAGCGAGTAGACGGAGTTCGCGAAGTTCGTCGCCGACGTCGGGTCGCTCACCGACACCGTGCCGTTCTGGCCGCCGACCGAGACGACGACCTTCTTCCCGGCCGCCTGCTTCGCCCTGATGTCCGCCTTGAACTGGTCGACGGTGTAGCCGCCGAGCCCGGCCGAGTCCAGGTTGAAGGTGACCGCGCCCGGAGTCGACGTGGCGTCCGCGAAGGCCACCGCGATGATGTCGTAGGCGGACGGGACGTCGGACAGCTTCTGCACCGTCGCGCCGTTGTTGAAGTTCTGCCAGTAGCCGGTGACCGCGTGCCGGGGCACGGCGCCGCCCCCGCCTCCGCCGCCCGATGCCGTCGTCGTCCCGGTCACGGCCGCCGACTTCGGGGACTCACCCGCCGAGTTGGTCGCGGTGACCTGGAAGGAGTACGACGTCGACGCCGCGAGGCCGGTGACGGTCGCGGACGTGCCGGTCACCGCCGTGACCTTCGTGCCGTCGCGGTAGACGTTGTAGCCCGTCGCGCCGGAGACCGCGTTCCAGGCCAGCGAGACCGACGAGGACGTCGTGCCGGAGACGGCGAGGCCGCCGGGAGCGCCCGGCACGGTCGGGGCCGGGTCGCCGCCCCCGCCGCCGTCGGGCCCGTACACCGACACGTCGTCGGCGTAGTACGCCGCCTGGCCGTACCAGCCGTGCGTGTAGACGCTGACCGAGGTCGTCGACGACCCCGTGGTGAACGTCGTCGACAGCTGCTTCCACGACGCCGAGTCGGGGGTCCAGGTCGAGACGTCCGTGGTGCCCGTGCCCGTCACGCCCAGGAACGCGTAGCCGCCCTGCACCCACGCGCTCAGCGTGTACGTGGAGTTCGGCTTCACCGCCACCGTCTGGGTGCACTGGGCGGAGTCCTGCCCGGCCGGTGTCGCCTTCAGCGCGGCCGCGCCGGAGTGGACGGGGGAGGAGACCGTCGCGCCGCTGTTCGCGGAGCAGGTCCAGTTGCTCAGGGCCGACTCGAAGCCGGCGTTCTTGACGTTGTTCACGTCCGCTGCGGAGGCCGGGCCGGCGGAGATCCCCGCCGCCGTCACGGCCAGCGCGAGGGCCGCCACGGCCGACCAGGTTCGTGTGCGTGGTCTGAATCTGGGCATGACAACAAGTTGGTCCAGACCAATCCGCCTGTCAATAGGTCCAGACCAAATCGGAGGGTGGTCGGATGCTCAACCTGTCCTGATTTGGCGGGGCTTGTGAGCAGACGGATCCCGAGCAGCTGCACAAACGCTGTTCTCCGGTCACAGAGGCGTGGATACAGTGCTGAGGTAGTCACGCAATGAAGTCGTCCCGGCCCATGGGAGTAACGCCGGTGGGCCGACGGGTGGGGAGAGCGGGGAGCTGCGCGTGCCAACTGCCATTGCCGTGACCAGCGCCGACATGGCGCTGCCAGTGCAGGACGAACGGACCATGCCCGCCGTGGTGCTGCGGGACCTCGACAAGCGGCCGCTGGAGCATGCGCTGGCCGAACTCCAGGCGCTCGTCGAGCAGCACGGGCATGTGATCGTCCTGTGCTCGCAGGCCGTCCCGGCGGCGGTCACCCAGCGCCTCCACACCCTGCGCTCGCTCCTGGAGAGCGACCGCATCGCCCTGTTCCGGCCCGACCTGCCGCCCCTCGGACTCGCGGTCCTCGCGCGCCAGTTGCGGCAGCTCGCCTCCTGCGACCTCAGTCCGGGCGTGCTCGCCTCCGCCGGGCGACTGCTCGTCCACTACATCCACTCCGGCGCGGTCCTCGGCTCCGTCGCCCGGCTCGACCGCGTCCCGGTCGGGCTCAAGGCGCACGCCAAGTCCTGGGTGCCGGGCAGCCAGTTCGCGGTCGTCGCGCACCCCGAGCCGCAGCTGGTCCGGGTCGGGCCCGGCGCCACCCTGGCCGGACCCGAGTTCAGCACCTGGATGCTCGTCGCCCGGGGGCAGCTGCAGTCCGACTGGCTCGCCTCGCTGGCCAAGTCCTGGAGCGCGCACGGCCTGCGCGAGACCCCGTTGCCGGCCGAGTCCCCGCAGTGGTGGGGGACGAGCCGGCTCATCGAGTTCTGCAGCTATCTCGCCGACCTCTCCGTGCTCTACCAACTGGTCACCTCGGTACGGCAGAGCACCTGCCACTGGTGCGGCATCGACGTCATCGGCGACCGCTGCGTCTTCTGCTCCGCGACCCCACCCGTCTACGAGCCCCCCGCACCCCGGGCCCTGGAACAACGCACGCCCGCCTGACCCGCCCCGACCGCACACTCCCCGACGATCCCGCTCGACCGATTCCCCCAATGAGGTTGCACGGCTCATGAACTCCCGTCAGCGCCGCGGCGTGATACTGCTGATCCTGTCGGTCGTCTGCGCGCTCGGCGCCTTCGCCGGCGTCCTGTCCGTCATCGACGACGTGAAGTCCAAGGTCGGCCCCGAGGTCACCGCGTACCGGGTCAGGTCCGACGTGGCGCCGTACGCCACGCTGAACACCAGCCAGTTCGAGAAGATCAAGATGCCCGAGCGGTGGCTGTCGTCCAACGCGGTCACCAGCCTGCGCGAGATCCAGGGCAAGATCGCCGTGACCACCCTGCGCAAGGGCTCGCTGCTGCAGTCCGACATGATCGTCGACCAGCCCGCGCTCCAGGCGGGCGAGCAGGAGGTCGCCATCATGATCGACGCGGCCACCGGCGTGGCCGGCAAGATCACCCCGGGCTCCCGCGTCAACGTCTACGCCACCTTCGAGGGCAAGAAGCAGGGCGATCCGGACCAGTCCAAGATCATCGTGACCAACGCCCGGGTCCTCGACGTCGGCCGGCTCACCTCCCTGGAGCCCGACAGCAAGAGCCAGGACCGCCAGGGGCCCACCGACGCCGTCCCGATCACCTTCGCACTGTCCACCATCGACGCCCAGCGCATCACCTACGCCGAGTCGTTCGCCCAGCGGGTCCGGCTCGCGCTGGTCGCCCCCGGCAGCGAGACCACCGTCCCGGACAAGGACCGCACGTACGAACTCGCGACGGACAAGTGAGAGGCGGTCCGCATGCCCACCAGGATCCTCCCGGCCGTCTCGGACGCGGACGCCGTCCGCTCCGTGACGACCCTGCTCAGCCAGCTGCCGGACGCCGAACCGCTCGCCCCGGTCGTCGACTCCACCCAGCTGATCGACACCCTCGCCCGCCTCGCCGCCGAGTCCGTCGACGACCTTCCCGAGGTCGTCGTCGTCCATGAACGCATCGGCCCGGTCCCGGCCCTGGAACTCATCCGCGAAGTCGCCCTGCGCTTCCCGGCCGTCGGCGTCATCCTCGTCACCACCGACGTCAGCTCCGGCCTCTTCTCCGCCGCCATGGACTCCGGTGCCCGCGGACTGGTCGGGCTGCCCCTGAGCTACGAGGAGCTGGCCAGCCGCGTCCAGGCCGTCGCCCAGTGGTCCAACGGCGTACGGCGCCATCTCGGCCACGGCGCCGACGTGTTCAGCGGCGTCGGCGGCACCGTCGTCACGGTCAGCGGCGCCAAGGGCGGCGTCGGCGCCACCCTCTGCGCCATCCAGCTGGCCCTCGCCGCCCAGGCCTCCGGCCGCGCCACCGCCCTGGTCGACATGGACCTCCAGACCGGCGACGTCGCCTCCTTCCTCGACGTCCAGTTCCGCCGCTCGGTCGCCGACCTCGCCGCCATCACCGACATCTCCCCGCGCGTCCTCGCCGATGCCGTCTTCCGCCACGAAACGGGCCTCGCCCTGCTGCTCGCGCCCGGGGACGGCGAACGCGGCGAGGAGGTCACCGACCGCGCCGCCCGGCAGATCATCAGCGCCCTGCGCTCCCGCTACGAGGTGGTCGTCGTCGACTGCGGCGCCCAGCTCGGCGGGGCGAGCGCGGCCGCCGTCGAGATGGCCGAGACGGCGCTCCTGCTCACCACCCCGGACGTGGTCGCCGTACGTGCCGCCAAGCGCACGGTCCGGATGTGGGACCGGCTGCAGATCCGCAAGGCCGAGGAGACCACGGTGGTGGTCAACCGCCACTCGCGCGGTACGGAGATCCAGCCGCAGCTCGTCCAGCGCATCACCGGCACCGCGCTGGCCGGCACGGCCGTCCCCGCCAACTTCAAGGAACTCCAGGCGGTGGTGGACGCCGGACGCGTCCACGAACTCGACAGCAGGAGCACGGTGAAACAGGCCCTGTGGTCCCTCGCCGGGGAGCTCGGACTGGTGCGGGCGCCCGCGGGGGACCGGCGGGCCGGCCGGACGCGGGGCGACCGGGCGTCGGTGAGTCTGCGGCGCCGCAGGGAGGGCGGCGGGTGAAACGGCCGGAGGGAGACAAGGCGAAACGGCCGGGGGGCGACAAGGGGCAGGTCACCATCGAGTTCCTCGGCATGACGCCGTTGATCGTGCTGACGCTGGTGCTGATGTGGCAGTGCGTGCTCGTGGGGTACACCTTCACGCTCGCCGGGAATGCTGCGGACGAAGGGGTGCGGGCGGGGACGGCGGCGCCTCCGGGGGCGCGCTTGGACGTGTGCAAGCAAGCGGCGCTGAAGCATCTGTCCGGGGCGTGGAAGGGGGGTGCCGCGGTGAGGCACTGCGACGGGTCCGGCTATGTGACCGCGGACGTCGACCTCAAGGTCCCGGTGCTCTTCCCCGGCTTCCTCGACTTCCCCGTCACGGTGCACGGCCACGCCGGTGCCGTCGAGGAGGTGAAGCGCTGAGATGCCGTGCGAGCGCAAGCGGCGCGACGCCGGTCAAGTCGCCATCGAATACCTCGGCTTCATCCCGATCCTGCTGATCGTCGCCCTGGCCGGCATCCAGATCGGCGCGGTCGCCTACGCCGCCGAACAGGCGGGGACGGCGGCCCGTGCGGGGGCGCGGGCCGCCTCACTGCGACAGGACGTGGGACAGGCGTGCGCGGACGCGGTCAGCGGCGGCATGAAGGTGGCCTGCGAGCCCTCGGAAGGGGACGACTCCGTCACCGTCACCGCCAGTGTCTCCATCCCGTCGCTCGTCCCCGGCTGGCCCTTCGACACCGCCCGCCAGACCGCCACCATGCCGCTCGACCACTGACCGAGGAGCGAGGAGCAGCCACCCATGAGCCTGCGGGCACGCATCAACTCCCCCGAGGAGCAGGGCAGCCGGGGCGAGGACGGCCACCTGGTCGCCTCGTACCGGGCCAAGCTCTTGGAGGAGATCGACCTCGCGGAGATGAGCTCGCTGGCCGCCGCCGAGCGTCGGGCCCGGCTGGAGCGGGTGCTCGGGCACATCATCAGCCGCGAGGGCCCGGTCCTGTCGACGGTCGAGCGTTCCCAGCTGATCCGCCGGGTGGTCGACGAGGCGCTGGGCCTCGGCATCCTGGAACCGCTGCTCGAAGACGCCTCCATCACGGAGATCATGGTGAACGGCCCGGACGCGATCTTCGTCGAGCGCGGCGGGCGGGTCGAGCAGCTGCCGCTCCGCTTCGTCTCCCAGGACCAGCTGATGCAGACGATCGAGCGGATCGTCTCCACGGTCAACCGCCGCGTGGACGAGTCGAACCCGATGGTCGACGCGCGTCTCCCGTCCGGCGAGCGCGTCAACGTCATCATCCCGCCGCTGTCGCTGACCGGCCCCACCCTCACCATCCGCCGCTTCCCGCGCTCCTTCACCCTCCAGGAGCTGATCGGCTTCGGCTCGCTGGACGAGCACATGCTGTTCCTGCTCGCGGGCCTGGTGCAGGCGAAGTTCAACATCATCGTCTCCGGCGCCACCGGCACCGGCAAGACGACGCTGCTCAACGCCCTCTCCGGGCTGATCCCGGCACACGAGCGGATCATCACCATCGAGGACTCCGCCGAACTCCAGCTCCAGCAGACGCACGTGGTCCGCCTGGAGTCCCGCCCGCCGAACGTGGAGGGCAAGGGCCAGGTCACCATCCGCGACCTGGTGCGCAACTCCCTGCGCATGCGCCCCGACCGCATCGTGGTCGGTGAGGTCCGCGGCGGCGAGTCCCTCGACATGCTGCAGGCCATGTCCACCGGCCACGACGGCTCCCTGGCCACCGTGCACGCCAACAGCGCCGAGGACGCGCTCACCCGACTGCAGACCCTCGCCTCGATGTCGGACGTCGAGGTCCCCTTCGTAGCCCTGCACGACCAGATCAACAGCGCCGTCGACGTCATCGTCCAGCTGACCCGCTTCGCCGACGGCGCCCGCCGCATCACCGAGATCGCCCTGCTCGACAGCCACGGCGGCGAGCCGTACCGGATCGCGACCGTGGCCCGCTTCCACGCGCGGCCCATGACCCACGACGGCCGTGTCCACGGCACCTTCGAGTACTTCCCCCTGCCACGCCGCACCGCCGACCGCCTCTACATGGCGGGCCAGCCCCTACCCCAGGCCTTCGGCGTCGCCCTCAGCGCGGACCAGCTCGCCACCCGAGAAGCCAGGTAGGTAGGCCATCCCCATGGATCTCCACACCCTCGTCACCCTCACCTCCGGCGTCACGCTGCTGACCTGCGTCCTGGCCGTCGCCGGTGTGCACACCTACGCCTCGGGCCGGGCCCAGCGCGCCGCGCTCATCGACCGTCTGTCGTACACCGGCCGGATCCCCGAGACCGGGCGGCGGCGCCGCTTCCGCAACCTCGACCGGCGGCTGCGCCGCACCCGGCTCGGCAGGAAACTGGAGCTGCGGCTGGTGGCGACGGGGCTGGACGTCACCCCGGGCGAGTTCTTCGTCTACATGCTCGCCGCGGTCGCCGCCCTCTGGCTCATCGGCCAGGCGGCCCTGGCCCCCTTCTTCGGGCCGCTGGCCGGACTCCTGGGCATCGGGGCCGCCGTGCAGTTCCTCAACTGGCAGCGGCAAAAACGCATCGAGCGCTTCATCAACCAGCTCCCCGAACTGGCCCGCATCCTGGCCAACGCCACCCAGGCCGGCCTCGCCCTGCGCACCGCGATCGGCATGGCGGCGGAGGAGCTGGAGGCCCCGGCGGGCGAGGAACTCTCCAAGGTCGCCGACCAGTTGGCGATCGGGCACTCGATGGACGACGCGCTCGGCGAACTCGCCGACCGTCTCCCCTCCCGCGAACTCGTCGTCCTGGTCACCACCCTGGTCCTGTCCAACAAGGCCGGCGGCCAGGTCGTCTCGGCCCTGCGCAACCTCACCGAGACGCTGGAGGAGCGCAAGGAGACCCGGCGCGAGATCCGCACCCAGCTCTCCCAGGTGACCATGACCTCGTACGCCGTCCCCGTCATGGGCATCGGCGTGCTCTTCCTCATGGACGGCGTCAAGGAGGGCGCCCTGGAGCGCATGACCGGCTCACCGGTCGGCCAGGCCTGCGTGATCATCGCGTTCGCGCTCTACGCCATCGGCTTCGTCCTCATCCGCCGGATGAGCCGGATCGACGTCTGAGGGAGGGAGCGGAGTCATGGCATTTCTGCTGGCACTGGTCATGGGCCTCGGCGTCTGGGGCGCCTTCGCCGGGATCCGCATGTACCGGGCGGACGCCAAACTGCCCGGCGACCTGGCGGTGGCCCTGGAGGTGGGAGCGACCCGCACCGGCGCGGTCGACTCCCTGATCGACCGCCTGGGCATGCGTTACGCGCCCACCGTCCTGCGCCTGATGGGCCCCAAGCAGGTCGCCAAGTACCGCCGCAGGATCGACCTCGCGGGCAACCCCGGCGGCCTGACCATAGACCGCTACGCGGCGCGCCGGGCGGTGTACGGCGCGCTGGGCGCCGTCGGCTTCCTGGTGATGCTGCCGCGCGGCCACTACTTCGTGGCGCTGCTGCTGCTGGCCTTCGGCGCGTTCTGGACGGAGGTCGGCATCTGGTCGGCGATCCGGGTCCGCAAGGACGTCATCGAGCGGACCCTGCCCGACTTCCTCGACGTCCTGGCGGTGGTGGTCAGCGCGGGCCTCGGCTTCCGCCAGGCCCTGGACCGCGTGGCCTCCCGGTACGAGGGTCCCTGGGCCGACGAACTCCGTATCACGCTGCGCCAGATGGACCTGGGCATGAGCCGCCGCCAGGCCTTCGCGGAGCTGCGCCGCCGCAACGACTCGGAGCAGGTCGCCATGTTCGTCACGGCGCTGCAGCAGGGCGAGGAACTGGGCGCGCCGATCGTCGACACGCTGGTGTCCCTCGCCAAGGACATGCGCCGTACGGACGCCCAGAACGCCCGCCGCAAGGCCGCCCGTGCGGTACCCCGGGCCACGCTGATGATCACGACGTTCATGGTCCCGGCGACGATGCTGCTGCTGGGCGCCGGCCTGCTGCTGGGCTCCGGGGTGGACTTCGGCTCGATCACGGGGAAGTAGGCGGAGGCGGCGACGGTGACGACGATGACGAGGGAAGGCACCGGGCGACGGTGGCGGCGGGGGAGGCCGGAAGCGGTCCGTGCCGGGGCGGCGGGCGAAGCGCCCGCGCCCGCACGCACGCCGGAGGTCCCGTCCGCACGCACACCGCAGGTCCCGCCGGCACCCGCGCCGCAGGTCCCACCCGCCCCGCAGGTCCCCTCCGCACCCACCGCCGGTCCCCGGCCCCCCTTCGTGCCGGACCCGGAGAAGATTCAGATACGCGCTCTGCAGGCCATGTGCCGGCAGGTGTTCGGGTTCCGGCTGGCCATGATCGCCCTGGCCGCCCCCGCCGCCCTCCTCAACGCCGCCCCCGGCCTGGGCGTCCGCCTGGTGGGCGCGGCCGTCGTCGTCACCTTCATGGCGTCGTACGTCCTCTTCCGCGACTGGGAACGCTTCGGCCCCCTGCTCCTGCGCCACCCCACCCTGCTCGCCGCGGACACCCTCTTCGGCTCGCTGCTCCTCGTCTCGGCGGGCCCGGACACCACCCTCGCCTACGTCAGCGTCTGCACCCCCCTGCTCGCCGGGCTGGTCTACAGCTGGCGGGGCGCGGCCTGCTTCGCCTCGCTCCAGTCCCTGATCCTGCTCCTGGTCCACGCGACGCTGAAGGGCCACCACCACGCCGACGTCGCGCAGTCCCTCCTCCTGCCCGGCCTCTGCGTGATCGCGGGCGCGGTCGGTTCGACCCTGCGCAACCTGATGCTCCGCTTCGGCGCCGCGACCCGGGCGCTGACGACGGTGCAGGCCCGCCTCGCCGTCACGGAGGCGGTCAACGCCGAACGGGCCAGGCTGGCCAGGGAGATGCACGACTCGGTGGCGAAGACGCTGTACGGCGTCGCGCTGGCCGCGGACGGTCTGGCGGCGTCGGCCTCGGCGGACCCGATGGACGCCGACCGCGTCAAGCAGCAGGCGGAACTGGTCTCCCGCTCGGCCCGCAGGGCGGCCGCCGAGACCCGGGAACTCCTCACCGACCTGCGCCGGGAGCACGACCCGGCACACGGCACGGACGTGCTGACGGAGATGGCGGCCCGTACAGCGGACTTCGCGACGCGTACGGGCCTGGCGGCAGTGTATTGCCCCACGGGCGAACAATCTTCCCTCCTGCTCCCGCCCGCGGTCGCCCGCCACCTCCTCACGATCGTGTCGGAGGCCCTGGAGAACGCCCACCGGCACGCGGAGGCGACCCGGGTGGAGGTACGGGCGGGAGTCCACGGCGACGTACTCCGGATCGGCGTCCTCGACGACGGCAAGGGCCTCCCGCCGGGCACGGACCTCGAACAACTCCGCCGCACGGGTCACTTCGGCCTGGTCGGCATGGTGGAACGGGCGGCGTCGGTAGGCGCCCGCGTCCACCTCGGCGGCGTCGACCGCGCGGGCGGGGGCACGGAGGTCCTCGTGGAGCTCCCGCTGGACGCGTTGGCACCCCCCACACCCCAATCCCCCCGAGAAGCATGAGAGGAGGCACCCCGATGCCGAGGAACCCCTTCGAGAACTTCCCGCCGACCACCCCTCCCGCCCCGCTCCGGCTCGTGGTCGCCGACGACAACCCCGTGGTCCGCGCGGGCCTGACCGCCCTGCTGTCCGGCCGGGCGGACACCACCGTGGTCGCGGAGGTCGCGGACGGCCGCGCCGCGTGCGAGGCGGCGCACCGGCACCGCCCCGACGTGATCCTCCTCGACGTCCGGATGCCCGACGTCGACGGCATCTCGGCACTTCCGTACCTGGTGCCGCTGGCCCCGGTCCTGATGCTCACCTACAGCCACGAGCCGGAGACCATCCAGGAGGCGGTACGCCTGGGTGCCGGGGGCTACCTGGTCCACGGCGAGTTCGACGTGGAGCAGTTGGTGAGGGCGGTACGGGACATCAAGGAGGGGCGGCCGCACTTCACGACCACGGCGGCAGGGGCGTTACTGTCCCAGCTGCAACCGCATGCAACTGCACACTCGGGAGGTGAACTCCCCGCGATCCCAACGCAAACTTCCCCTCAAAAGCTTTCGCTAATGCAATCCAATGTGGGACAGTCATTGAGGTCGCGATTCCGACTGAGTACCAGGGAGGCGGAGATCATGGACCTCATCGCGTCCGGCATGAACAACCAGCAGATCGCCGCCACCTGCTTCATCAGCGAGAAGACGGTCAAGAACCACATCAACCGCATCTTCGCCAAGCTCCACAGCACGAGCCGCTCACAGGCGGCCGCGAAGTGGCTGGGGGTGGCGTGACATGGGGGCGCGGGGGAGGGGTGGTTGGGTCCGGGAATGGGTCCTGGGGCCCTCCGGGAGGCTGGGTGTTCCGCCCTACGTTGGCTGGATCGGAAGCGAACCTGGAGGGGAAACCAATGAGCAAGTGGTTCAACACCACCGTCACATACCTACAGGCCCGCGCTGTCCGCAACGACAAGGGTCAGACCGCGGTGGAGTACCTCGGCATCATTGCGGTGGTCGTGGCGATCGTGCTGGCGATCACGGGTACGGACATCGGTCAGACCATCTACAACGCGATCGTCGACAAGATCACCGAAGTCACGGGCGGCTGAACCGGCCCGGCAGGTACACCGACGCAGGGCAGGCCTTCCCCATCTACATCACGGTGGTGGCGGGCCTGCTCTTCCTTGCGTTCGCCTACCTCGCGGTCGGCCAGGCCGCGGTCAACCGGAGCGGCGCCCAGACGGCCGCGGACGCGGCGGCGCTCGCGGCGGCCCAGGACAAGCGGGACAAACTCGCGGCCGAGTGGGTGAAGGACGTAGTCGACCCGAAGCAGTGGCAGCGCATCTTCGACGGCGACGGGACGGACATCGGCGATCCCTGCGCGCGGGCGGTAGAGCTCGCCGACAGCAACGACGCCACGGGCCATTGCGATCCGCAGGGCCTGCTGGCCTACACGGTCAGCGTCCAGAGCAACAAGCCGGTCGGTGACTCCGTCGTCCCCGGAACGGAGAACGTGTACTCGAAGGCCACCGCCATCGCCGTGATCGAGCCGCTCTGTGGGTTCGATCCGCCAGGTGAGGACACCGGGGACCACACCCTGCCACAGCTCACCTGCAAGGACGGGGACCAGGACCGGAAATGGGACCTGGACCCGGACGACCTCACCGACCTCCCGAAACCCCAGGACCTCTTCGACGTTCACCTGGCGAACCACGAGTGATGAAGGAAAGAGAGTGATGAGCGATCGGTTCACGGCGAAGGCCCGCAGGGGGATGGTCGCGCTGACCGTTGCGGCTGGTCTGGCCATCGGTGTGGCCGGCTGCGGCGGCGGTGGTGGCGACGACGGCAAGAAGCCGGAGGCCTCGGCGTCCGCGTCCAAGGGCGGGACCAACCCGAGTGCTCAGCAAGGGCAGGCAAAAGCGCCCCTGGCCGAGTTGAAGGGGCCCAATGGGCTGCTCCTCCAGATCACCTCGGCCGAGCGGGACACGGGTGGGTTCGTCACGGTCAATGGCACCCTGAAGAACGACGGTGGCAACACGATCACCATTCCCGCCCAGTTGAGCGGGAACGAGACCGAGATCATCAGGAACGGCCATTCGCTCGGCGGAGCCACCTTGGTGGATTCCAAGGGAAAGAAGCGCTACTACGTCCTCCGCGACACCGAAGGTCGTCCCCTCACCACGACAGGGCTCTCGACGATCAAGTCGGGGGAGACCGTCCCGGTGTTCATGCAGTTCCCGGCTCCGCCCGCCGACACTTCAGACGTGTCCTTCCAGCTGCCCATGTTCGCCTCCGCCGACATCACGATCTCCGGGTGAGGCACTGTGACCCTCACAACCCGCCTCCCCCTGGCCGCAACCACCGCCGCCCTCCTCGTCGCGACCACCCTCTACGCCGCCGGCCCGGTACACGCCGACGACAGTGACCCCAGCGTTCCCCCGGGCACCGAGGCCTCCGCCTCCGCCCCCGTCAAGGTCGACCCCACCGACCCGGACCTGAAGCTGCCCGAGGGGGCCACCCTCGCCGCAGCCAAGGTGCTGGACATCAAGTCGGTCGTGGAGGAGCAGAGCGGTGACGAGCGCCGCGAGGACACCAACGCTGATGTGAAGTTCGCGCTCCAGGCCGAGGTGCTGTTCGGCAAGGACAGCTCCAAGCTCAACGACGAGGCGAAGTCCCGCATTTCGGCCATCGCCGAGGAGATCAAGAAGCAGAACGCGACCCGGATCCGCGTCTTCGGCTTCACGGACGACCTCGGCTCGTCCGCCCACGGCGACGTGCTGTCCCGGCAACGGGCCAACGCCGTACAGGCATTCCTGGACCAGGACCTGAACGACCCGGGCATCACGTTCGAGGTGCGGGGCTACGGCGAGCAGTACCCGATCGCGGACAACTCGACGGAGGCGGGGCGGAAGAAGAACAGGCGGGTGGAGGTGTCGTTCCCACGGGCGTGAACCGGGGCGGGAGCCGGCCGGGCCCCGTTGCGCGAAACGGTGTTTCGTGACCTCTTCCAAAGGCCGTTACGGTCGGATTCATGGAGTCGAACTTTCCGACGGCCGAAGAACTCGCGGCTGCCTTACGTGCTGGTGAAGTGACCTCGGCGGAACTGACCGACGAGGCGATCGCCCGTATCGAGCGGGACGACAAGGCGATCAACTCGATCTGCGTACCGGACTTCGACCGCGCGCGGACCGCCGCGCGCGACGCCGACCGGGCGCGCGCCCGCGGCGAGGACCGGCCGCTGCTCGGCATACCGGTGACGGTCAAGGAGTCCTACGACGTCGCCGGGCTGCCCACGACCTGGGGCATGCCGCCGCACCGCACCCACATACCGGCCGAGGACGCGGTGCAGGTGTCGCGGCTCAGGGCCGCGGGCGCGGTGGTGCTCGGCAAGACCAATGTGCCCTTGGGGCTGCAGGACGTGCAGAGCTTCAACGAGATCTACGGCACCACCAACAACCCGTGGGACCACGGTCGCACCCCGGGAGGATCCTCCGGCGGATCGGCGGCGGCCCTGGCGTCGGGATTCGGTGCGCTGTCCATCGGATCCGACATCGGCGGTTCGTTGCGCACTCCCGCACATTTCTGCGGTGTCTACGCGCACAAGCCGACGCTCGGGCTGGCGGCGCACCGCGGCATGGTCCCGCCGTCCGCGCCGGCACTGCCGGCCGACCTGGACCTCGCCGTCGTCGGTCCGATGGCGCGCAGCGCCCGCGACCTCGCGCTCCTGCTCGACGTCATGGCCGGACCGGACCCGCTGACGCTCGGTGTGGCGTACGAACTGACGCTGCCGCCCGCGCGGCACGAGCGGCTGCGCGACTTCCGGGTCCTGGTCCTCGACGAGCATCCGCTCATTCCGACCGGGTCCGCCGTGCGGGCGGGCGTGCACCGGGTGGCCGACGCGCTGGCCGACGGCGGCGCCCGCGTCGAACGGCACAGTCCGCTGCTGCCCGATCTCGCCGAAGCCGCGACGCTCTACACGCAGTTGTGGTTTTCGAGTGCCGCCGCGAGTTTCCCCGTCGAGGTGTACGAGGAGCTGCGGACCCACGCCGCCGGGCTGAGCGCGGACGACCGGAGTCTCGACGCGGCCCGGCTGCGCGGCATCGTGCTCAGCCACCGTGACTGGGTCGCGGCGAACAACCGTCGCGAACTCCACCGTCACGGCTGGCGGCGGCTTTTCGCCGAGTTCGACGCCGTGGTGTGTCCCGTCACGCCCACTCCCGCGTTCCCGCACGACCACAATCCCGATCTGAGAGCACGCCGGATCGACATCGACGGCGTCGCGTACCCGTACCTCGACCAGCTCGTCTGGGCCGGTGTCGCCACCATGCCCGGTCTACCCGCCACCGCCGTACCGGCGGGCCGGTCCCCCGAGGGCCTGCCGGTGGGAGTGCAGCTCATCGGCCCGATGTTCGAGGACCGCACCCCGCTGCGCCTGGCCGAACTGCTGGAGCGGAGGATCGGCGGCTTTTGGGCACCGCAGTAGGGCCCTACGACTCCACCTCCACGGCGACTCGCACACCGACGTCCAGACCCCACCCGGCCATGACGCCCGCCTCCGACTCCAGCACATGCCGGGAACGGAAGCGGGGGAGGCCCAGGCGGCCCGGCTTCATCGTGCGGACGGCCATGACGGTGAGGTGGCGGTCGAGGTAGGCGACGTCGATGGGGATGCGCATACGGAAGGTGTGGATGCCGCCTGCGGGGGAGAGCAGGATCGCCCCGTCGACGGAGTCCCGCCCCAACAGGCCTTTCGTCCGGGCGCGGTAGGAGGTCGCGATCTCCAGCGGAACGGCGACCGCGGCGCGGCTGCCGTCACCGTGCACCACGAGCTTCCCTCGCCCGTCCGGCCAACGTGCCATCGCCGGTCCACCTCCCCTGTCCACTGTGACCGTATCCATAAAGGAGTTGTCCCGGATCCCCTGGCCCGCTACGAAGGTCGGCATGACTCGACTCGGTGCTGTCTTTCGGCCTCAGCTTCCGGCTGAGCGGTTGCGGGGTGTGGCTCGGCTCGCTGATGAGTGCGGGCTCGAGGAGTTGTGGCTGTGGGAGGACTGCTTCCTGGAGGGTGGGATTTCGACGGCCGCCGCCGCGCTCGCCTGGACCGAGCGGGTCCGGGTCGGTGTCGGACTGCTGCCCGTGCCGCTGCGCAATGTCGCCATCACCGCGATGGAGACCGCCGCGCTGCACCGGATGTTCCCGGGGCGCGCGATCGTGGGCGTCGGGCACGGCGTGCAGGACTGGATGGGGCAGGTCGGCGCCCGTGCCGAGTCCCCGCTGACCCTGCTCCGGGAGCATCTCCACGCGCTGCGCGCCCTGTTGGCCGGTGAGCGGCTCACCGTGGACGGGCGGTACGTCAAGCTCGACGACGTGGCGCTCGACTGGCCGCCCCAGGGCCGCGCCGACGTCTTCGCCGGCGCCACCGGACCGCGCACGCTGCGTCTGACCGGCGAGGCCGCCGACGGCACGATCCTCACCGCTGCCACACCCCCGGACGGCGTGCGGCGGGCGCGGCGGCTCATCGAGGAGGGGCGGCGCGCCGCCGGGCGCGAGGGGGCGCACCCCGTCGTCGTCTACCTCCTCACCGCCACCGGCCCCGACGCCGCCGCCAGGCTCCGTGCCGAGCTGCTCGACGAGGGGCTGGAGTCGGTCCCGGAGCTCGGGGTCGCCGGCGACGCGGGGGCCGTCGCCAAGGCGGTTCAGCGGCTCGCCGAGGCGGGCGCCAACACGGTGGTCCTGCAGCCGACGGGGGACGAGCCCGACCCCGAGGGATTCGTCCGGTTCGCGGCCGAGGAGGTCCGGCCCCTCGTGCCGTAGCGCGGGACCCGTTGTCAGTGGCGGCTGACACACTCGGCCCCATGACCGAGATGCAGGACGGTGCGTACGAAGAGGTACGGCTGCGCGAGGTGACGGACGACGACCTGGAGGTCTTCTTCGTCTACGAGCACGATCCGGAGGCCGTCCGGCGGTCGAGGTTCACTCCCCGGCCGCGGGACGCCTTCCTGACCCACTGGAGGGAGCGCATCCTCGGGGATCCCGACTGCCTGGTGCGGACGGTCACCGTGGACGGGGAACCCGCCGGGAACTTCGGCTCCTGGACGGAGGGCGACCGCCGGTTCGTCGGCTACTGGCTGGGCCGTCCGTACTGGGCCCGCGGCATCGGCACCAAGGCCCTCGCCCTCTTCCTCCAGCAGGACCTCACCCGTCCCCTGTACGCCGACCCCTTCTCCCGCAACACGGCCTCCGTCCGGCTCCTGGAGAGACACGGCTTCGAGCGCGCCGGCACGCTCCGGCACGGAGAGGACGAGCACGTCCTGTTCGTACTCCACGGGGAGAAGAGCTGAGACCGGCTCAGGCCGGGTTCGTGGCGCGTGGGTGGTCTCCCGTGGCGCCGTCCAGGAGTTCCCGGACGATGTCCATGTGACCGGCGTGCCGTGCGGTCTCCTCGATCATGTGGACGAGGACCCAGCGCAGGGACACCTGATGGTCGCGCCAGGCGGGCTTGCCGAGGTCGTCCAGGGACAGCCGGGCGATGACGCCGTCGGCGGCGGTGCGCGCACGGTCGTAGAAGGCGATGATCCGGTCCGTCGTCTCGTCGGGTCCGACGGTCATGTCCTCGCCCTGGTACGGGTCGAACCAGAAGGGTTCGGCCTCGCCGCCGAAGGTCTCCACGAACCAGCCGTACTCCACGGAGGCCAGGTGCTTCACCAGCCCGAGCAGGTTCGTCCCCGACGGAGTCATGGGACGGCGGAGCTGTTCGTCGTCCAGTCCGTCGAGCTTCCACCGCACGGCGTCCCGGTGCCGTTCGAGGCCGGCGTGCAGGGTCTCCTTCTCGCCGCCGGCGTACGGCATGCCCGCACCTTCATCAAGTGTCGTCATGCCGCCGAAAATTAGCAGCGCGCACCGACAGCGTCCTGTCATGATCACCCCATGGCAGCCGACCGCACCTTCGAGGACCTCGTCGCCGAGGGCGTCGCCGTTCCGACCGAGGGATGGGACTTCTCCTGGTTCGAGGGCCGGGCCACCGAGGCCCGTCCGTCCTGGGGGTACGCACGCTCGGCGGCCGGCCGGCTGGCGCACACCACCGCCGCGCTCGACATCCAGACCGGCGGGGGCGAGGTCCTGGACTTCTCCCTCAATACGGCGGCCCCGGACCGGCCCGTGCTGCTCGCCGCCACGGAGGGCTGGCCGCCGAACGTCGCCAAGGCCACCACCCTGCTGCGCCCGCGCGGTGTCGTGGTCGTCGCCGCGGACGAGGACGCGTCGCTGCCGTTCGCCGCCGGGACCTTCGACCTGGTCCTCAGCCGGCACCCCGTACGGCCGCACTGGGACGAGATCGTCCGGGTGCTGCGGCCGGGCGGCACGTACTTCGCCCAGCACGTCGGGCCCAGCAGTGTCGTCGAACTCGTCGAGTACTTCCTCGGGCCCCTGCCGGAGGAGACGCGCACCGCCCGCCACCCCGACCGCGAGCGCGACGATGCCCGGGCGGCCGGGCTGGAGATCGTGGACCTGCGGGCGGAGCGGCTGCGCATGGAGTTCCACGACATCGCCGCCGTCGTCCACTTCCTCCGCAAGGTGATCTGGATGGTCCCCGACTTCGCCGTCGAGAAGTACGAGCCCCGGCTCCGCGCCCTGCACGAGCGGATCCGGACGGAGGGTCCCTTCGTGGCCCACAGCACCCGACACCTCTTCGACGCCCGCAAACCGGTCCGCTGAACGACCGCCGTAGGCGCCCCTCCTGGGAAATGGCCGGGAACTGCCGTTCGGCACCTGGTCACTGCCCCGCGAATCGGGCGATCTACGCATAAGCGAACGAGGTGGTCACTCCAGCCCCTTCCATCTCCACGGGGTTTCCACATCGTTATCGCCAGCGGCTCGCATCCCCTGCACTCTTCACGTAAGTTCAGACCAAGGTAATTCGCGTCAGCAAAGCTACGCGGGCGGCATCGCGCAGCGGAGGGGGCTGCGCGGTGCCGGGAACCGCCTGCGCGCCCGTCAAGTCGCCGTTCGCGACACGGGTAGCCCATCGGGGGGACGCCCCGATTCGCCGAGAATCAGCCGTGAATCAGCCATGTATCGGCTCTGAACAAGGACTTTCGCCCCCACCTGGGCGTCGCCGCACGACTCCGGAGAGTAGTTGTGGCACGCCGATGCACGCAGCATCACTTACAAAGGGTTATGGTGGAAACCCCCCCTCGGGCCGGTCCGTCTCCCCCCCACGGACCGGCCCGTTTTTTGTTCGCCGCCCATTGCTCTTTATGGAGACGCCGCCCATCCCCACCCCAGGGGCGCGGGGAACTCAGCCCCACCGCCCCGCACCCACCCGCCCACGCGCCGCACCACGTCCACCCCCGACCCCGCCCAGCCCCCCGCAGGGGTAGGCTTCGCCCGGCAAGGGGACCGCACCACGGAGGGGCTGACGAACACGTGAACCTGCGCGACAAACTGCGCGGCCTTCTGGTCAGGCTCTACGCACGCCGGGTGGAAGGTCACCTGGACCACGCTCAGGTGCCCAAGCACATCGGCGTCATCATGGACGGCAACCGCCGCTGGGCGAAGGCCGCCGGCTCCAGCACCGTCCACGGCCACCGGGTCGGCGCCGAGAAGATCGAGGAATTCCTCGGCTGGTGCTCCGAGACGGACGTCGAGGTCGTCACCCTCTGGCTGCTGTCCACGGACAACTTCGACCGTCCGAAGGAAGAGCTCGTCCCGCTCCTCGGCATCATCGAGGGCGTCGTCCGCACCCTCGCCGCCGACGGCCGCTGGCGCGTGCACCACGTCGGGACGCTCGACCTCCTGCCGTCGGGCATGCAGCAGACGCTGAAGGAGGCCGAGGAGGCCACCGCCCACATCGACGGGATAGTGGTCAACGTGGCCATCGGCTACGGCGGCCGCCAGGAGATCGCCGACGCCGTGCGCGCGATGATCCTGGACGCCCAGGACAAGGGCGTCCCCATGGAGGACCTCGCCGACTCCGTCACCGTCGAGATGATCGGCCGTCACCTCTACACGGGCGCCCAGCCCGACCCGGACTTGGTGATCCGGACCAGCGGAGAGCAGAGACTGTCCGGTTTCATGCTGTGGCAGACCGCTCACTCCGAGTACTACTTCTGTGAGGTCTTCTGGCCGGCCTTCCGCAAGGTCGACTTCCTGCGCGCCCTGCGTGACTACGCGGCACGCCACCGCCGTTACGGCGGCTGAGCGACCGCGGCCGACCGGTCGCGCCCCCCGGTAACCGCCCCGTATGTCCCCGTTGGGGCGGGAGTAACGAGGAGTTCACCAGCGCGCTGTCCTATGCATTTGCATGGCTTCGCATGTTCGAGGGCATAAGCCAAGCAGGTCGACACCCGAACCACGGGTGTCGGATCTCAGCGGGCGGCACGGGGCCGTCCGCCCGGGAGGCCCTTTGCACCAGCCCGACCGTGCTGTCGCTGCACGGAACCAGCCGCGGAGGGCCGGTTCGCGGCCCGCCGTGTGCGAGGGCCGTCGACCGGTCCAGCTCCTTCTCGTCGCTCCCCGACCTCATCCGAGGGGGTACGTCCTTCCGTGGTGACCAGCACAAAGCGCCACATGCCAGATCGGCGCACGTATGTTCTCGACACCAGCGTCCTGCTGGCCGATCCGAACGCCCTGACCCGCTTCGACGAGCACGAGGTCGTGCTCCCCATCGTCGTGGTCACGGAACTGGAGGCCAAGCGGCACCATCCCGAACTCGGCTATTTCGCCCGGCAGGCCCTGCGCCTGCTCGACGACTACCGGGTCCGGTACGGCCGCCTCGATGCCCCCATCCCGATCGGGGAACTCGGCGGCAGCGTTCGTGTCGAGCTCAACCACTCGGACCCCAGCGTGCTGCCCACTGGCTACCGCATGGGGGACAACGACTCCCGCATCCTCGCGGTCGCCCGCAATCTGCAGGCCGAGGGGTTCGACGTCACCGTCGTGTCGAAGGACCTGCCGCTCAGGATCAAGGCCTCGTCCGTCGGTCTCCTCGCCGAGGAGTACCGCGCGGAGCTCGCCATCACGGACTCCTCCGGCTGGACCGGAATGTCCGAACTGACCCTGTCCGGCGAGCAGGTGGACATCCTCTTCGAGGAAGGCCATGTGTATGTCCCGGAGGTGTCCGACTTCCCCGTGCACACGGGTCTGACCATCCAGTCGGAGCGGGGCAAGGCGCTGGGCCGGGTGACGTCGGAGGGCAATGTCCGCCTGGTGCGCGGCGACCGGGAGGCGTTCGGCATCAAGGGCCGCAGCGCCGAGCAGCGCATCGCGCTCGACCTGCTCCTCGATCCGGACGTCGGCATCGTGTCGATGGGCGGCCGGGCCGGCACCGGCAAGTCGGCGCTGGCGCTGTGCGCCGGCCTGGAGGCGGTCCTGGAGCGCCGTCAGCACCAGAAGGTGATGGTCTTCCGTCCGCTGTACGCGGTCGGCGGGCAGGAGCTGGGCTATCTGCCCGGCTCCGAGTCCGAGAAGATGAGCCCCTGGGCGCAGGCGGTCTTCGACACCCTCTCCGCGGTCACCAGCCGTGAGGTCATCGAGGAGGTCACCGCGCGCGGCATGCTGGAGGTTCTGCCGCTGACCCACATCCGCGGCCGTTCCCTGCACGACGCGTTCGTGATCGTCGACGAGGCGCAGTCGCTCGAACGGAACGTACTTCTGACCGTTCTGTCCAGGATCGGCGCGAATTCGCGGGTCGTTCTGACCCATGACGTGGCGCAGAGGGACAACCTGCGAGTCGGTCGATACGACGGAGTGGTCGCCGTCGTGGAGAAGCTGAAGGGTCACCCGCTCTTCGCGCACGTGACGCTGACCCGGTCCGAGCGGTCCCAGATTGCCGCTCTTGTGACCGAAATGCTGGAGGACGGACACATCTGAACCGAGTGTCCAACTTGAGTGGCTTAATCGCCCGTTGGCGCCGTCCGGCAAAGGCCTGAGCCTAGCCGGGCGGCGCCTTCGCGTGTGGCGGTTTCCTGAAATCCCCAGGGACAAACGGGATGTGAGCTTTCACACGCAACGCAGAATTGCCACCCGGCGTCCGGTTGCGGCAGAGTCTCACTCCTGTCAGGCCCCGCATACGACACACCTGTACCCCCAGCGGTACGGCACCACAAAAGCACCATGGCTAACTCCATAGCGACGTCGTATGCCGCCCGAGCACCACGCGGCGCTCCCTTCGGGGGAGTTGCCCACCGGGTCCGTGCCTCCCGTGACCCCGCAGTTGGGAGGCCAGCGCCAGGGGCACGATTGCGTCCGCCAGGGTCACCGAAGCGGGCGATGCTGGAAGGAAACCGTGTGAGCCGGATCTCGGTCCGGGGATTCGCAGTGGCCTCGGCCACGGCGGTCACCGCTGTCGGAAGCGTCGTCGGCGTTGCCTCGGGCAGCACCGCGCAGAACAACGACGCCGAAGCGACGGCAGCAGACACCACGACGCTTCTCGCGGACATACCCGCGGGACAGCAGGCCCAGGTGCAGACCGCCTCCCTGACGCAGCAGGCCGACGCACAGGCCATCGCGGCCGACGCGAGTGCCAAGAAGGACGCCGAGGCTCTCGCCCGCAAGGCCGCCGCCGAGACCGCCGTCGCGAAGAAGGCTGCCGCGGAGAAGGCGGAGAAGGAAGCCAAGGAGCGCGCGGAGGCGAAGAAGGCGGCCACCCGGTCGACCCGCGACTCCTCCAGCTTCCCCGTCCAGAGCTCGTACTCCGTCGCGCAGATCCAGGCGATGGCGCGCCAGATGGTGGCGAGCGGCCAGTTCCAGTGCTTCAGCAACATCGTGGACCACGAGTCCAGCTGGAACTACCGTGCGGTCAACGCCTCCTCCGGTGCCTACGGTCTCTTCCAGGCCCTGCCCGGCTCCAAGATGTCGTCCGTCGGCGCCGACTGGCAGACGAACCCGGCCACCCAGATCAAGTGGGGCCTCAACTACATGAACAGCCGGTACGGCAGCCCCTGTGAGGCCTGGTCGTTCTGGCAGGCGAACCACTGGTACTGAGCCTCCCGGTTCCCTCTCAACCTTGCGCAGCCCCTCCCCGTCCTAGGGGGAGGGGCTTTCGCCCTGTACGGTCGGACGCGAACGACTCCAGGGGGGAGTGGTGGCGAGCACCCGAGGACGCGGGGGAAGAGGACGGATCATGTCGCGAGTGCCAGGGTGGCTCGGCCGACTCGGCGCCGGACTGACCGAAGTGAGCCAGCGGTTGGACGAGCGGCGGGCCGAGGTCGAGAAGGAGCACGCCGAGCCCGAACCGGTCGTCGCCGACCGCGTCACCGACTCGGTCCCGGCCACCCCCGCCCCCACGCCCGTGGTGCCCGCCGGTCCCCGCCCCGACCCGGCGCAGGCCGTCCCGTGGGGTGTGCGGGTCGCGGCGGAGGCGGGCTGGCGGCTGCTCGTGCTCGCGGGCACGCTGTGGGTGCTGATGCGCGTCATCAGCGCCGTACAACTGGTCGTCTTCGCCTTCGTCATCGCCCTGCTGATCACCGCGCTGCTGCAGCCCACGGTCGCCCGGCTGCGGCGCCACGGGGTGCCGCGCGGTCCGGCGACCGCGCTCACCGCCATCCTCGGCTTCGTCGTGATGGGTCTGATCGGGTGGTTCGTGACCTGGCAGGTCATGGAGAACATCGACACCCTCTCCAACCAGATCCAGAGCGGCATCGACGATCTGCGCAACTGGCTGCTGAAGAGCCCCTTCCACGTCACGGACAAGCAGATCAACCAGATCGCCAAGAACCTGCGCGAGGCGATCGGCGCCAACGCCGACCAGATCACGTCCGCGGGCCTGGAGGGCGTCCAGGTCATCGTCGAGGCACTGACCGGCATCCTGCTGGTGTTCTTCTCGACGCTGTTCCTGCTGTACGACGGTGAGCGCATCTGGCAGTGGTCGCTGAAGCTGGTGCCCGCGGCGGCCCGCCCGGGCGTGGCCGGCGCCGGCCCGCGCGCCTGGAACACCCTGACGGCCTACGTGCGGGGCACGGTCCTGGTCGCCCTGATCGACGCCATCTGCATCGGCATCGGCATCTACTGGCTGGATGTGCCGATGGCCGTCCCGCTGGCCGTCTTCATCTTCCTGTTCTCGTTCATCCCGCTCGTGGGCGCGGTCGCCTCCGGCGCGCTCGCGGTGATCGTGGCGCTGGTGACCCAGGGCGTCTTCACGGCCGTCATGACCCTCGTCGTGGTGCTCCTGGTCCAGCAGATCGAGGGGCACATCCTGCAGCCGTTCATCCTCGGCCGTGCGGTCCGCGTCCACCCGCTCGCGGTGGTCCTCACGGTGGCGACCGGCGGCATGGTGGCCGGCATCGGCGGCGCCGTGGTGGCCGTACCGCTGGTGGCGGTGACGAACACGGTGGTGGGCTATCTGCGGCAGTACTCGCTCGAACGGATGGGGCAGGAACCGGCGGCGGACGGCACCGGCCCGCTCCCGCCGGCCCGTCCGGCGCCCGAGGACGCGGTCGTCCGGGCGGCCGCGGCCGGGTCCGGGGGCGCCGCCCCCAAGGACGTCCGGGAAAACACCGAGGGCCCCGCTCACCAAGGGTGAGCGAGGCCCCGGCGGATCGGACCGCTCCGGCCTACTCGGAGAGCACGGCCTCCGCCTCCAGGGTCACACCGACCGCCTGGACGACCGAGGCGATCTTGAAGGACTCCTGGATGACGTCACGGTCGACGCCCGCCTTGCGCAGGACCTGCTCGTGGGAGTCGAGGCACAGCCCGCAGCCGTTGATCGCGGAGACCGCGAAGGACCACAGCTCGAAGTCGACCTTGTCGACACCGGGGTTGCCGATGACGTTCATCCGCAGACCCGCGCGCAGGGTGCCGTACTCGTGGTCCGACAGCAGGTGGCGCGTGCGGTAGAAGACGTTGTTCATCGCCATGACGGCCGCGGCCGACTTGGCGGCGTTGTACGCCTCCGGCGACAGGTTCGCCTTCGCCTCCGGCTCCAGCTCACGCAGGACGATGGGGGAGCGGGACGCGATGGCGGTCGCGAGAACCGTTCCCCACAGCTGCTGCGCGGGCAGGTCGGAGTTGCCGATGACCGAGCCCAGGTTGAGCTTCAGGTCCTTGGCGTAGTCCGGGATCCGGGACTTGAGCGAGTCGAGGGACAACTCACTCACCGGCCAGCAGCGCGACCGGGTCCAGCGTCTGGTCGCCCTTGCTCCAGTTGCACGGGCACAGCTCGTCCGTCTGGAGAGCGTCCAGGACCCGCAGGACCTCCTTGGGGTTACGGCCGACGGAGCCGGCGGTCACCATGGAGAACTGGATCTCGTTGTTCTGGTCGACGATGAAGACGGCGCGCTTGGCGAAGCCGTCCTCGCCCTCGATGCCCAGGTCGCGCATGAGCTCGTGCTTGGAGTCCGCCATCATCGGGAACGGCAGGTCGCGCAGGTCGTCGTGGTCCTTGCGCCAGGCGTGGTGCACGAACTCGGAGTCACCGGAGAAGCCGAGCACCTGGGCGTCACGGTCGGCGAACTCGTCGTTCAGCTTGCCGAAGGCCGCGATCTCGGTCGGGCACACGAAGGTGAAGTCCTTCGGCCAGGCGAAGACGATCTTCCACTTGCCCTCGTAGGTCTTGTGGTTGATCGTGTCGAACTCCTGGCCCTTCTCCAGCGAGACGCAGGCGGTCAGTTCGAACTCGGGGAACTTGTCACCGACAGTGAGCACACGCTCTCCTTGCAGCGAGGAAGCGCCCGGATCGCGGGCGTTTCCCTTGGGTTGGACGTCGTCGATGTTGGCACAGGGTCGATTGATACGGGAAATAGCTATACTCGGTCGCGTTGATCGGAGGTATCTATCAGTGGCCGTGAGTAGCGTGAGTGGGCGGCGGCGCCAGCCCAGCCTGTCCCAGCTGCGGGCCTTCGCCGCCGTGGCCGAGCATCTGCATTTCAGGGACGCGGCCGCCGCCATCGGGATGAGCCAGCCCGCCCTGTCGGGAGCGGTCTCGGCGCTGGAGGAGATCCTCGGCGTCACCCTCCTTGAGCGTACGACCCGCAAGGTGCTGCTCTCGCCCGCCGGCGAGCGTCTGGCCGTGCGGGCGAAGGCGGTGCTGGACGAGGTCGGCGCGCTGATGGAGGAGGCGGAGGCCGTCCGGGCGCCCTTCACCGGGATGCTGCGGCTCGGGGTCATCCCGACGGTCGCCCCCTATCTGCTGCCCACCGTCCTGCGGCTCGTGCACGAGCGGTATCCCGATCTCGACCTCCAGGTCCACGAGGAGCAGACCGCCAACCTCATCGAGGGGCTGACCAGCGGGCGGCTCGACCTGCTGCTGCTCGCCGTCCCCCTCGGCGTCCCCGGCGTCGTCGAACTCCCCCTCTTCGACGAGGACTTCGTGCTCGTCACGCCCCTCGACCACTGGCTCGGCGGCCGCGAGGGCATCCCGCGCGAGGCGCTCAAGGAGCTCAACCTGCTCCTCCTCGACGAAGGCCACTGCCTGCGCGACCAGGCCCTCGACATCTGCCGGGAGGCCGGGCGCGCGGACGCGCCGGTCACCACGACGGCCGCGGGACTGTCCACGCTCGTGCAGCTCGTGGCCGGCGGGCTCGGCTGCACCCTGCTCCCGCGCACCGCCCTCAAGGTCGAGACCACGCGCAGCAACCAGCTCCTCACCGGCTACTTCGCCGATCCCGCCCCGAGCCGCCGCATCGCCCTCGCCATGCGCGCCGGCGCCGCCCGGGGCGCCGAGTACCGGGAGTTCGCCGTGGCCCTGCGCGAGGCCCTGCGACCGCTGTCCGTGCGGGTGCTCGACGACGATGCCTGAGTTCGTCTCGTAATCGATCAAATGAGTGTCGAACAAAGCGTTTTGAATGGCGTGATGGTCCAACTTCCGTCAGCCGGGGACAGGTAGGAAAATCCCCGGCAGAAATATGCCGCTGAACTGATACACATACCTCCTCGGTGCGACGCGTCAGGCGTCTGTGCGAAATGCCGAAATGCCAAGGGGAGTGATGTCGGACGTTCGGGACTCCCTCGGCAGGGCCGGTTACGGCCGGCTCGCGCACGGGCTGCTCACGTGCGGGCAGGAGGGATTCACGGGGGACCTGCGGGTGCACGGCAGCCCCGGCGGCGCCTTCCAGCTACGGGGCGGACTCGTCGTCGCGGCGCACAGCCCCGGCGCGCCCGGGCCCGAGGCACTCCTGCTGCGTTCCGACCGCATCGACGGCGACCAGTGGGCGGACCTGGTGCGCGAGTCCGGCGGGGCACGCTGGCCGGCCGCCGGTCTCATCGCGCACGGCTACGCGGGCGCCGCACAGCTGCGGGTGGTGTGCGCGATGGCGCTGCAGGACGCGACCTTCGCCGTCGTCGCGGGGCTGATCGACGCCTGTGAGCGCGTCGTCGGCACCGAGGCGCACGCGCCGGTCGCCATCGGCGAGACGCCCGCCCGGCTGCTCCAGGAGGCCGTCCGCAGACTGGCCGCCCTGACCGCGCTGCCGCACCCCGTGCGCCCCGACCGGGAACGCCCCCTGCCGCTGGCTCCGCCGGACCACGGGCTCACCCCGCTGCAACAGGAGCTGCTCGCGCACGCCGACGGCCGCCGCACCTCCCGTGACCTGGCCTTCCGCACCGGGCGCGGGGTCTACACGGTCACGGTCGAGGTCGCGCGCATGCTCGGCGAGGGGCTCCTCGGCTGTGCCGAGACGCCCGCCGGGATCCCGGTCCTGATGACGCCGGAGGCTCCCCTCGTACGGCATCGCCCGCCCCCGCCCGCGCCCCCGCCCGAGCCCGTCGTCCCCACCCCCGCCGAACTGCCGCGCCGGGAACCCGGCGCCAGCGGCATCACCGAAGCCCTCGACCCGCCGAAGAGCGGGGCGAGCTGGAAAGGGTTCTTCCGGCTGCGGCACGGCACCGCCAAATGAAAAAGGGCGCGTCGATGTACCGAGCGGTCGAATTCAGTCAGGAATTGAGGGAGTTGAACACATGAATCACGAAGCCCTTGCGCAAGAAATGCGCGGGCTGCGCGAGCGGGTGACCGGAATCACCGATACGGCCCTCGCGGCCGCCGACGGAATGCTCATCGCGGCCGACACCGCCGAGACGATCGACCCGGAGGGCCTCGCCGCCCTCGCGGCCGCCGGCCTCGGCCTCGCGCGCCGCACCGCCGAGGCCACCGCGCGCGGGGTGCTGCGGCAGACGGTGACGTACGGCAGCCACGGCTGCGTCGCGTTCTACGCGGTCGGAGACACCGCGCTGATGGTCGTCCTCGGCGACGAGGGCATGGACGTGGACCGCCTGCATCAGGCGACCTATCCGGCCCTCGACCGCATCGGTTCGATCCTCACCGACAAAACGCCAGAGGGAGTGTGACGAAGGATGGCCACGAAGCGTATGACTCCGGGTTTCTCCGACCAGGTGATGAGCCTGGTCAAATCGCTGCGAACGGACGCCCCCGACTGTCTCGCGGCTGGGTGCGTGGACATGTCCACCGGGATGCTGCTGTCCTACGAGACCGTCGACAACCATCCGCCGGAGGTCCTGGACCTGCTGGCGGGCGCGACCCTCGACCTCTTCCAGGGGCGCACGGTCGTGATGATCGAGGACCTCTTCAAGGAGCGCCGGGGCACCACCGATGACGGGCACTTCTTCCAGGAGATCCTGGTCAACAGCGAGAACCTCACCCATCTGTTCCTGCGCATGAACGAGCAGCAGGACGTGGTCGCCGTCGTCGTGTGCCGCAAGTCGGTCAACGTCGGCATGCTGCTCGCCCAGGCCCGGAGGGTGGTGCGGGAGCACAGCCTGTGACCGCACGGAACGTGGGCCCCTCCGGTCGGGAAGGGGCCCACGCGAGGGTGCCGGCTACTCGGTGCGCAGCCCGTCGGGGCGCATCAGCCGCAGCAGCGGCGGCAGGCTGAGCAGCGTCACGGCGAGGACGACCGCCGCGCCGATGCCGGTCATGGACAGGACGCTCGCCCAGTCCACGGTCACCGGGGTGGACGTCATCTTCAGCAGCACCGCGCCCAGCGTCAGACCCACCGTCGAGGCGAGCAGCAGGCCGAGCGCGATCGGGATCGCCGTCTGCCACAGCACCGACAGGCCCAGCGTGCGGCGCCGGGTGCCGAAGGCGACCAGCGACGACAGCAGCTTCTTGCGTTCGCGCAGCTGCTCCAGCTGGGAGACCAGCAGGCTCGCGCCGATCAGGACGAGGACGCAGGTGGCGCCGACGAACAGGCCGGTGCGGATGGCCCGGAACTCCTTCGTCTGTTCACTGGCCCCGAGGGTGAACACGTGCGCCAGCGGGTCCAGCCGGGCCGCCGTGTTGCGCGCGTGCTCGGCGGCGTCAGGCACGGAACGGTCGAGCGACAGGAACACCTTCTGGTACAGACCGTCCGCCGCGCCCTTGGGCAGCGCGCTCGGGGTGAACAGCAGGCCGCTGCGCGCGTAGCCGGTCGGATCCTGGCGCTGTCCCACCGTCTTCAGGCCGGAGGGCACCTTCCAGGCCGTCGGGTGCTTCGGCTCCCCGCTGTACGCGGGGTCGAAGTACACGGTGGCGCCCGGTTCGGTGAGCCGCTTCGTCTTGGCGTCGTACTCGCCGTCGAGGATCCGGAACGTGTCGCCGTCCCGGCAGGACGTCAGGCGTGCCACCTCGCGCAGTTGCGCGCAGGTGCCGACGGCGATCTCCAGCGAGGCCTCGGGGTCCTTCGCCCGGTCCCCGGCCCAGGACTGCGCGATGGCCGACGCGCGGCGCACTCCCTCGGTCCCGGCGAGCTGCCGGCCGGCCTCGGTCAGCGGGACGCCGTTGTTCAGGGAGACCTCCATCTGCGCCCTGTTCAGGTCGTTGGCGGTCTGCTTGGTGTAGTCGCCCTCGACCCCGGCGAACAACATCTGCAGCGCGATCGCCCCGGCCACCGCGACGGCGATGCCGTTGACCATGCGGGCGGCGGAACCGCTGCTCAGCTGGAGCCTGCGCACGGCCAGTTGCCAGGAGACCGAACCGGAGTTCAGCCGTGCCACCACCGTCTCGACGACCCAGGGCAGCAGCGCGGTGACACCGACGAGCAGCAGCACGGTGCCGCCGATCACCAGCCACTGGTTGAAGTTCCCGTTGGAGTCGCCCTGCCCGATCATCGGGTACAGCAGGCCGAGACCGGCCAGCGGCAGCAGCAGCCGCCACCACAGCCGGCGGCGCGGCGGCTTGGCCGTACGGACCACACCGAGCGGTTCGATGACGACCCCGCGCAGCGCGAACAGCGTGACCAGCACAGCCGCGGCCGGTACCGCGACGGCGACCAGCAGGGCGAGCAGGGGCGAGGGGTTCAGGTCGCTCGGGAACACGCTGATGTCCCGCACCGCGAGCGAGGACGCCAGCTGACGCCCGATCAGGAAGAAGGCGGTGCCGAAGACCAGTCCGAGCAGTGCCCCGGCGAGCGCCTCCCCGCCCGCGATCCGGCGCGCCATCCGCCCGTCCGCGCCGATCAGCCGGAGCGCCGCGAGGCGCCGGTCGCGGCGCTCGCCGCCGAAGCGCACGGCCGCCGCGATGAACACCGCGACCGGCATGAGCAGCACGACGAAGATCATCAGGATCAGCAGGATCAGCACCGGGTCCAGCCGATCCTGCGTGCGGTTCTGCGAGGGCCCGAAGTAGTTGATGCGTTCGATGCTGTCGCCGGGCAGACGCTTGGCCAGGCCCGTGGCGCCCGCGTAGTAGGCGAGTTCGGAGGGCCCGATGAGTCCGGTCCGCTCGATGGTCCCGGTGATCCGGTAGGGCAGGCGCTCGCGCAGCAGCTTGCCGGAGCCGGAGTCCAGCAAATCCTTGAGCGCGGGCGAGACGACCATCTCGCCCTTCGCGGGGAACCTGCCGAGACCCGGGGGCAGCGGCGCCCGCGTGCCCTCCGGCTCCAGGAGCCGGCCGCGGATGTCCTTGCTGCGGAACGTCGTGCTCGCGTCGGCGATGACGACCGTGTTGTCGGCCTTCGGCAGCGTCTTCCCGCTGTAGGTGAAGTCGTCCCGGGCCTCGCTGCGGCCGTTGCGTTCGGCCAGGGCGTTCGGTATGGCCGTGGTGAGCAGCAGCAGCGCCACGCCGAGACCGACGCCGACGGCGGTCAGCAGTGCCCGGACCCACCCCTCGCGTCCGCCGGTGAAGGCGAAGCGGACCCCCATGGACAGGTCCCGGGCGATCCCCCAGCTTCTCGCCTTCACCTGCGGGGGCGGAGCCGTCGGTGCCGGGCTCACCTGCGTGGGCAGGGCCCCCCGTGCCGGGCTCATACGATGCGCTCCATGTCCCTGGACTTGCCGTCCCGTACGACGATCTCGCGGTCCGAGTAGGCCGCGACCCGCGCCTCGTGCGTGACCAGCACGACCGCCGCGTTCGTCGACCGGGCCGCCTCGGTGAGCAGCTCCATCACGCGCTCGCCGTTGAGCGAGTCCAGGGCGCCGGTGGGCTCGTCGGCGAAGAGCACCCGCGGGCCGGTGACCAGCGCACGCGCGACCGCGACCCGCTGGCCCTGGCCGCCGGAGACCTCTCCGGGCCGCTTGCCCTTGAGGTCGTCGACCTCCAGGCGCTGCATCCAGCTCAGCGCGGCCCGCTCGGCCTCCTTGCGGGAGGTGCCGTTCAGCCGGAGCGGCAGGGCCACGTTCTCCACGCAGGTCAGCTCCGGTACGAGCTGGCCGAACTGGAACACGAACCCGAACTCCGAGCGCCTGAGCGCGCTGCGCTGGGCGTCGCTCATGGTCGCCATCTCGCGCCCGTCGTACGTGATCGAGCCCGAGTCGGGCGGCACGATGCCGGCGAGGCAGTGCAGCAGGGTCGACTTGCCGGAGCCGGAGGGGCCCATCACCGCGACGACCTCGCCGGGGTGGATGGAGAACTCCGCGCCGTCGAGCGCGAGGGTCGGGCCGTAGGCCTTGCGCAGCTGTTCGGCCGCGAGCAGGGAACCGGGAGGAGGAGTCACTGGGCCACCGCCTCACGGAGCTTGTCGAGCCGCGCGGCCGTCAGCTCCAGCCAGCGCAGGTCCGCCTCCAGGTGGAACAGCGCGTGGTCGCAGATCAGCTGGTCCGCCAGGTCGCCGCGGCGCTTGCGGTCGGTGAGGATCCGCATGCTGCGCAGGTGCTCGGAGCGCTGGGTGTCGAGGATGTCGGCCGCGTTGCGGTGGGTCAGCAGCGCGAGGACGACCTTGGTGTAGAGCGTCGACTGGAGGTACTCCTCCGGCTTCTCCGGCGTCGCCAGCCACCGCTCCACGTCGGTGATGCCGGCGTCCGTGATCGCGTAGCGCTTGCGCTCGGGGCCGCCGCCGGCCTCGATCCCGTCGACTTCGACCATCCCGTTCTTCAGTAGCCGGGACATCGTCGAGTAGACCTGGCCGTAGTGCAGCGGCCGGTCGTGACCGAACTTCTCGTCGAAGGCCCGCTTCAGGTCGTAGCCGTGTCGGGGGCCGGACTCCAGGAGTCCTAGAAGGGTGTGACCGATGGACATGGCAGCACTCTACATACGGTGTATACGTCCTATGTATACGCCGAGTGTGTAGATCATGGCGGGGCGTACGACCGTGCAGGTGGGGGCCCATTGTCACGGTTCTGATACAGGCGGACGTCCGGGTCCGGGTCTGGGCAGCAGGTTGGACGCCATCGCCGCCTTCCGTTCCTCGTCCAGCTCCACGACGCCCTTCCCCCGCTGCCTGAAGGGCGTGGGAGGCGCCCCCACCGCGATACGGGCGAGCGCCGCCTCCACGCGCGCGTGCGTCGACGCTGTGCGCGGGGTACTTCCGTACGCGTGGGGCGGGTGTCTCGGGTATGCCGGGGGTCTCACTTTTTGTCGTGAGGCAACCCCGCACGCCCGTCAGCCGTCGGTTCCGTTGGAACGGGGTGCTGATTGTCACGTCCCTAAAAGGGCGGATCGGAGCCTCTTTGTCATATAGACGGGTGTTAGCTTGCTGAGCTGACCTCACGACCGAAGCGGAGCTGACGGAGCCATGGGACGAGCGGAAGAGAGACGAGCGCGGCAGCGTGGTGGCCGCCGCGCGGCGCCCAAGCGTCGCTCCCGGCCCGTCGCGAACGGCGCGAGCGGTGTGAACGGCGCGAGCGGCGCGAGCGGTGCGAGTGGAAAGCCGGCGAAGAGCTTCATACGCAGGCTCTTCACCTGGAAGAAGATCCTCGGCACGTTCTTCGGCTTCTGCCTGCTCTGCATCGGCTCGTTCATCGTGCTGTACCTGATGGTGGACGTCCCCACGGGCAACCCGGCCGCGGAGCAGCAGAGCAACGTCTACAAGTACAGCGACGGCTCGATCCTCGCCCGGGACGGCAAGGTCAACCGTGAGATCGTCGACCTGACCAAGGTGCCCAGGAAGGTCCAACTGACCTTCGTGGCGGCGGAGAACAAGAACTTCTACCACGACCACGGCATCGACTTTAAGGGCACCGCCCGAGGCCTGATCAACACCCTCTCCGGCAAGGGCAAGCAGGGTGGTTCGACGATCACCCAGCAGTACGTCAAGAACTACTACCTCAACCAGGACCAGACCGTCACGCGCAAGCTGAAGGAGCTGGTCATCTCGTTGAAGGTGGAGCGCCAAAACGGCAAGGACGACATCCTCGCCGGCTACATCAACACCAGCTACTACGGCCGCGGCGCCTACGGCATCCAGGCCGCCGCGCAGGCCTACTACCGGGTCGACGCCGAGGATCTGTCGGTCGAACAGGGCGCGTACCTCGCCGCGCTGCTCCAGGCGCCGAGCCAGTACGACTGGGCGGTCGCCTCCGCCACCGGCAAGAAGCTGGTGACGCAGCGCTGGAACTACGTCCTGAACAACATGGTCGAGGAGGGCTGGCTGGACTCGGCCAAGCGCCAGTCCATGAAGTTCCCCGTGCCCAAGGACCCGAAGGGCACCCCGGGCCGGGAGGGCCAGAAGGGCTATCTGATCGAGCTCGCCAACAGGCAGCTGGAACAGCAGCTGATGGACGAGCAGGGGATCAGCCGCTCCGACGCGGAGGCGAAGGTCGAGAACCAGGGCTGGACCATCACCCTGAACATCGACAAGAAGAAGCAGACGCAGCTGGAGAAGGCGGTCAAGACCCAACTCACCGCCAAGCTCGACAAGAAGAAGCGCAGGGTCGACGGCGACGTCCAGGCCGGCGCGGTCTCGGTCGACCCCAAGACGGGGAGGATCGTCGCGCTGTACGGCGGCGTGGACTACTTCAAGCACTACGTCAGCAACGCCACCCGACGCGACTACCAGCCCGCGTCCACGTTCAAGCCGCTGATCCTGGCCGCCGCGCTGGAGGACGACGCCGAGACCCAGAACGGCAAGCAGATCAGCGCCGACACGATCTACGACGGCACCAGCCGCCGCCAGGTCGTGGCGAACGGCTCCAAGGTCGGCTTCGCCCCGCCCAACGAGGACAACCAGAACTACGGCCCCATCACCGTCCAGAAGGCGATGAACAAGTCCGTCAACTCGGTCTTCGCGCAGATGGGCGTCGACGTGGGCATGGACAAGGTGATGGGCACCGCCAAGAAGCTGGGCATGGACACCGAGGGCATGCAGGCGGTGCCCGCGCAGACGCTGGGTTCCATGGGCGCCAGCCCGCTGGAGATGGCCGGGATCTACGCCACCTTCGACAACCACGGCAACAAGGTGACGCCGACCATCGTCAAGTCGGCGGAGAAGAAGAGCGGGAAGGTCGAGATGCCCAACCCGATCGGCGGCCAGGTGATCAGCCGTACCGCCGCCGACGGGGTGACATCGGTGCTGACCGGCGTGGTCGACGACGGTACGGCGTCGGAGTCGGTGGCGCAGAACTCGCAGCGCGACGGCCAGCAGGTGGCGGGCAAGACGGGTACGTCCGACTGCAACCGGTCGGCCTGGTTCACCGGCTACACCCCGGACCTGGTCACCTCGGTCGGCCTGTTCGGTGAGGCGGCCAAGGCCGGGGGCAAGGGCTGTGACGGACAGCCGATCAAGAGGTTCGACCATGTCTCGCTGAAGGGCGCGATGGGCGGCGGCCGGGTCAACGGCGGCGGTCCCCCGGCGGAGATCTGGGCGACGTACACCTTCGGCGTCACGAAGCGGTCCAAGTTCGACCTGAACACCACGCAGGGCGCGGCCGTCGAGCCGACGGCGAGCCCGACCTGGACCTACCACCCGACGCAGACGCCGTCCACGACGCCGTCCAGTACCCCGTCGAAGTCCGCGACGCCGAGCCAGACGCCCAGTCAGACTCCCTCGCAGACGCCGAGCCAGACGCCCTCCCAGACGCCGAGCCAGTCGCCGACCACCGGGCAGCCGACGGGCGGCGTCACGGACGACCCGCTCAATCTCGACGACCAGTAGGGTGGTCGGCCGGTCGAGCACTCGGCCGGCCGGTGCGGCGGACATGGCGAAGGGCGCCCGGGAGATCCCGGGCGCCC